>CAZPYR010000008.1:0-30552 GCA_964590815.1 uncultured Gammaproteobacteria bacterium
GGACATATTCTAACACAATTTTAAAATGAATGGAGTCTTCAATAATATGGTGATATATACCCCAGATAATATAAAAAGATGTAAACGCAAGAAGAATAATAAATTCTATCAAGCGCTCTCCGCGAAAAATATTTAGGGCTAAAAGGAAAAAAACTCCCGCGGATCCAAACAAAAGGTAATCAAATGAATGGCGATTGAATTCTTTTTGTATATATCTTGTAATTTTTTGCATGGACTAGATGATAGAGCCTTTCGCAATTATGTAGGCTCCAATAGTAATAAAAACAATAAACAAAATATGCACAATATTTTTTCCTTTGACAGTAATAAGGTTTAGTTTTACTGCAAAATAAAAGTCGAAAATTAATGCCAGAATGAGTACGCCATAAAAAAGGAGATTGATATTAAAATACAGAGTAAAAAAAGCAGGTTTAGTAGTCTTTTGGGCCAGTACCACTGGGTCATGAGCTTTTTCAACAATGGGTATCGGTTTTTCTTCAGGAGGCGCACTATTCTCGGCCTGAGCATTTTCTGGATAGAGTGGTTTTCCAAACATCTGTACGACCAGTGTAGTCTCCTCACCGTTTAATGCACCATTTACAATCGCAAATCCGACATCTGCATATTCTTGTCTAAGTATATTCTCTCGATGGGTTGGGGAATTCATCCATGCTGTGACAACGCCATCGCTAAAAAGAAAATTTTTAGCAAGATTTTCGCCTGCAAATTCATACTGGTAACCTGAACTTAGTATGAAATCCCACGGAGTTTCACCCGAAGGTCCATAGTGAGACCAATAATCTTTTTTAAACATGTCCTCAGCTTTTTTTTGAGCTGCCTCAGCAAGTTTTTTGTTATATTTAAGAGGAGGTAAGGCTTCTTTTGTCCGCTCTATATTGCTTAATTCAAATAGTTTCGTAACCGTGATATCTGTGGCAAATCCTAAAATGCTGCCCGTCTGATTTTGAATATGATTTATGCCCAAAGTGATGGTAATAGCAAAAATCAAATATATTGTTAGAAAATCATGATGGAGAAGTTTGGCGCGAAAATTATTTGAATGCCGAGGTACGAAGAAATGATGGATTTTGTTAATAATACTTTTCATAGCAATCGTTTCAATTTAGGAAGATTAATTTTAGTATACATAAAACACAAAAGTATTCCAATAGAATCTATCACTATATCTCGGGGCGAGCCCTCTCTCGTAGGTACAAATGCTTGGTGCAATTCATCAGAGGCTCCATACAATATTGCGAGACCAATTGATATACAGAAAACCTGGTGTAAGGACAGTTTTGTAGTCTTATATACAGCTCGAAATACGAGGAAAAAAAGAATGGCATACTCGATAATATGGAGGCTTTTAAAAAAAATAAAATTGACACTGTTGATATCTGAAACACTTATCCTTTGTCGTGAAGATAGCGTAAAAATAAGTGACATCCATAATATAGGCGGTAGCCAGTAAAGTATTTTTTTCTTCATAAGATATCATTTTATTATTCTCTGGTGATAATCATTTTAGCAGCTATCGAAAGAAAAGAAAGTACTGAATAGGCAGAAGCCAGAAATGAAACTGTTTTTTGAGGTTTCACGCGAGTAATTTTTTTATATTTAGATTCTTTTGGGATAGCATAATGATTATTAGCAGGGCGGTTATTAATGTTTGATTCATAGTATTTCTCTTGATAGCTAGGATAGACAACTGGTAAGGTAGTAGGAGTGGGAGACATAGAAGGATTCGGATTGTCGCTTGGTGTCGGTGTATAATTTTCGTCTTCCTCATCCAAGTTTTCGACACATGGGGCGTTTGGACTATTTTTACTTGGTGACTGAATGCAGATTGTATTGGATATAAAATTTATTCTTGCAATACTCATATTTTTTTGTGAGGTCGTGTATACGAGATTATCTTTTAAAATTTTATTTGAGTCTAATAATCTGATCGTGTCTCCCGCATTATTAAATAGCGCGCTGTTCATTTCTATGACTGTATAGGTATTAGGAGGAATGGTGATATTGATGGCTCTCGGCAGAGAACCACTGTCGGCCGTGTCATCTATATACCAGTTTGTAAGAGACACTTGAAAAGCGTTCGCATTATAGATCTCGATCCATTCTGATTGCCCCGCTTCTGGATATACGAATGCTTCCGATATATATATATTGTCAAGTATTGCTCCTATTGTAGCCATCGGAGTGGGTGTTTGAGTCACTGGTGTAGACGTGGTTGTCGCAGATATACTAGGTAAGAGAATGGGTGATGGAGAAATAGTCATTGGTGGTAAAATGTACTCTTCTATTGTTAGGGCATCAAATAGAGCTGTCCCTTCACTTACGAGTAAGCGGAGTTCGGCAGTATAGGCCGATGAAGGCGCGGTTGCGATAAACTCTATCAAAGACCATTCTGTTGAACTAGTGATAATGTTTGAATCGTCTGTTTTAATTTGGCTTGTACTTCCATTCTGATACCATGCAAGGCGAATAAACGCTTTTTTTGCTGTGGTAGATTTGATATATCCTGAGATTTTGTATGACTTATCTGCTATAACTGGTAAGGTTTGTTTAATACCATTCGATGTCGTGGATGTATAAGAAATTTCAGCAGATTGTGATGAGTCTTGCGCATTAAGCGTATTCAGACTAAATTGGACGCTGCTGCTTGTTTTTATCCAGGCGTCACTGCTCGTTTCAAAACTGCTGTTACTGAGCTCAACTGCATAGGTGGGCAAGAGGCTCGGAATGTAAAATAGAAATAAACAAGTTAAAAAAATAAAAGAGGATTTCATATATATGTAATTACATAACTTTATAAAACATTCATATGAAAAAGTCAAGAGTTTTTGAGAAGAACCACGTTTTAGAGATTATTCAAATACACCGTATGGACCTGAAAGTGAGTAGTAGTCAGCAACTTTTTTATCGGGACCGTAGATAGGGTCATTCATAATGAAATCACCCCCATCAACTTTTTTAAGTACAATATAATGACTGCTACCCCGTACGCCTGCAATGACAGGTACGCCTCGATTTAAATAATCTGATAGCTGTGAATAGGTTATATTTTTATAGTTTTTGCCATTTGGCCAAGAACCATTGAATGCAGCCGGTAAATACATGTATGCCGTTCCTGGTAAGAAGTATTTAGAATTTGTCGCAATATTGGTTGGATTAAAATCTACACCGTCTTTCCTCATAACCATTGAAATACTTGTGATAAAACAGCCTACATCTAGAATTGTTTCATTTGAGCTTCCCATCCGCGTAGAAGCCCAACGTTCGTCGCGCTGAGAGAGATACCATCCGCCTTCGCCCGTACCAAGTGAATTTGCACCTACTACCCCAAGCCCTGTGGATTGGACGAATGTGCGAAAGGCTGCTAGTTGGCGGCGTGCGTCTTCTAGAAGGCGCGCATAGGTAGTTTCATCATTTTGTGTCTGCTGAAGGAGTATCTTTTTTTCACCTTGCTGTCTTGTTATGGCTTCTTTTTGATCTTGCAACTGGAGATTTAATACATCCAACTCTTTTACTTTTTTTTCTCTGAGATCTTTTTGTTTTTCGTAGGTAAGCTTTGCTTCCTGTACTTGTAAAAGAATTTTCTGATTGCTTTCTCGTGCAAGTTCATAGTATTTTACCCGGTTGACGAGTTTTGATGCATTTGTACTATCGAGTACGATATCTAGAAGCGATGCCTGTCTGCTTTTATAATCAGCTTTGATGCGTTCGAGCATGGATTCGGAGTATTTATCTAGAGACACATCAAGTCCATCAATTTTGGTATTTAAACTTTGAATTTCCTTTTCAGTCATTGTAATTTTTCGTTCAGTTTCTACGGCCTTTAATTCTGTTAGGTTGATTTGGGTATCCATATACTGAATTTGTGATGACAACGTGTTCTTTTGTGATCGAGTTTCGCTTAATTTAGCCTCGTACTCCTTTACTTTTTTTTCAATTTCACTTTTTTGAGCTGAATTATCAGCGCTGGGTGTGGGGGTAAGTGTTGCGCTCGGCGTGGGTGTGGAATCTTGTGCCATTAGTGAGACTGGCTGTAAAAGAACAAACTGTAGAATAAAGATGGCAATAAATATACGGGCTAGCAATCTCATAATATACTCATTGTAGCAAAATTTTATTATAAATACCTGTTGGTTGCAGTAAAGCTGGCGATGAGAGCTATAACTAGACTAAAGAGAGCAGTAACTCCAACGGTAAGTAGTGCAAATCCAATATTGAACGGCCATACCTGTAATGTAAGTAGTCCATAGCTGATATTGAGTGAGGGGATCCCTGCAAAATAATCCTGCAAAAAAGAGTTCATGGATATAAGTGTGCCCATGAGAAAAATATTTGCAAAAGTAGTTGCTGTAAGGCCGAGAAATACACTTTCATTTACAAAAGGCCTGCGTATATACCATTTGGTTGCTCCCAAAAGTCGCGTAAGTAGTATCTCTTCCTTTTTCAGAGCTATTTTGAATGAAGTAGTTGTTGCCAATACTATAACCGACATAAAGAGAAGATAGCTAAAAAAGACAATTGTTGTTTTTCGGACTGTTGATGTAAGATTCAATAGATTCTCTACAATATCTTGTTGATACTGTACTTCATCTACCCCACCTTGATTTTTTGCAAAGTCCGCGATTTCAGAAAGGTAGGAAGGCTGTTTAGCATCTATTTCAAGGGATGCTGGCAGAATATCTGGGGAAGTCATTTCAAGAAGTAATGGATCATTTTTAGTAAATTCTTTATAAATAGTAAAAGCTTCTTTTTTTGATACATAACGTATATCTTCTGTTTTGTTTAGTTCTGTAATGGCATCGCGCACTTTAAATATTTCTTCTTCAGTCGCTTTAGTTTGGAAATAGACAATAATACGAGGTCGTGTTTCTACATACTGTAGTAAGCTTTGTAAAAATGACAGAGAAATAAACATCAACCCTGAAAGTAGTAGGGTAAAAAACAATACGGAAAAGGCCGCAAAAGTCTGGTATGGGGTTCTACGGAGTGATGTGAGGATGTCGTTCATAGTTCGTAGCCTCCTTTGCGAATGTCTTTGTGAATTTCACCATTTTTTAATACTAAAACTCGACGCTTCATACTATTTACAATATCAGTGTTGTGTGTAGCAAATAGTATTGTTTTTGTTTTTTCTAATTGTTTGAAAATTTTCATGACATCCCATGTTGTTTTAGGATCTAGATTCCCTGTGGGTTCATCTGCTAAGATTATGTTCCGATCTCCTATAATAGCACGTGCTATCGGTACGCGTTGTAGTTCGCCCGCAGAGAGTTGTGCTGGAAATTTGCGATCTTTATCGGAAAGCCCAGTAATTTCCATTGCTTCTTTGACTTGAGAACGAATTTGTTCTTCATAGTAACCTTTGATCCTCATGCTAAGGGCAATATTTTCATAGATATTTTTATCGGCAAGTATTTTAAAATCTTGAAATACAATACCTATCTTTTGTCGGAGAGTATTTACATCGTGAAATCCTTTGGCAGCAATATCTACGCCATCGACCAGTATGGTACCACTTGTGGGAATAATTTCGTGGAGGAGTAGACGTAGAATCGTAGTTTTACCTGCACCTGACGGCCCAACCATATATACAAACTCATTATCATCTATATCAAAATGTGCGTTACTGAGAGCTACATTCCCATAGGGATAGCGAACTGTTACATTTTGAAATGAAATCATACCTTAGTATACCCAAAAATGGAAAGATGTGTCTACTAGAGAAGTTATTGGACCTCAATATATCCGACATCCATAAGCCATCCCGCCTTTTCTGCTTCAAATGTTTGACCCCAGACGCGAACTTTTTTGCCTAAAAATGTTGCAAGATCAACAGTTGTAGATGTAAGATATACGTTTTGTGATTTACCCCCAGTTCGCTCAAGATGGAAGCTTCCCTCGCCTTCAAAGCCGCCTTCTTTCAGTGTGCCTTCTGCTTCATCAGGGAATGTTTTTGTATCTTTCACTCCAGCCGAAGTCGGAGAGGAAGATGTCGTTCCTTTTGATGATTCTTCCGAACTAGTTGCGCTTTTCCCTGATTTGATTGCAGAAATGCCGTATCCAGTACCAATGCCAAGTAATACAGCTATTGCAATAATACTTAAAATGGCAATGAGTGACATGCCCGTAGTAGTAGGCTTATTTGTATCGAAACTATGTACCATTGGCTGTTGAGTAGACATACAGTTATTAGAATACCATATGTCTGAAATTTTAGAAAGTTAATATTTTCTAATCTGTTAGTGTTATGCTTTTTTTATAAAGGCCTGTATAAAGCCTTCTATATCCCCATCTAGTACTTTATCTACTTGGGTTTCTTCATAATCGGTACGCATGTCCTTAATGAGTTTATAAGGATGCAGAACATATGATCTTATTTGCATACCCCAAGAAGCCATTTTGTCTTTTTTATAATTGGCAATTTCTTTTTCCTTTTTCTCTTCTTCTAGTTGCCAAAGTTGGGCGCGAAGGAGATTGAGTGCGTTTTCACGGTTTTGTAGCTGAGATCGCTCTTGCTGACAGGTCACGACGATTCCTGTTGGTTTATGTGTAAGTCGTACAGCTGTTGAAACTTTATTTACATTTTGACCTCCAGCCCCTCCTGCACGGAAGAATTGCCAATCAATATCTTCTTCTTTAACAGATATTTGATGATCTTTTACAATAGGAAGCACCTCCACAAGAGCAAATGATGTCTGTCTGAGACCATCTGCATTAAAAGGAGACTGTCGTACAAGACGGTGTACTCCGGCTTCTGCTTTGAGCAATCCATAGGCATAGCTTCCATGCACATTTAGAGTGACACTTTTTATACCGGCCTCTTCACCAGAAACTCGATCTACTTCTTCATATTTCCATTCTTTTAGTTCAAAATAGCGCGTATACATACGATACAGAATTTCCGACCAATCCATAGCTTCTGTACCTCCTTGACCTGCGTGTATAGAGAAAATTGCATCACTTTTGTCGTGAGAACCAGAAAGAAAAAGTTGTATTTCATATTTTGAAATCATTTTAGAAACAGTATCCAGTTCGTTTTCAGCAATCAGAAGCTCCATCATCTCTACATCTTCTATTTCCTTTTTCATTTCGTTGATTCGTTTCATGACTTCTCCAGCTGTCTCATGGTCATTCCAGAAATCTGCATCATAAGTACGAGCTTCAAGATGTTTTAACTCTTCTTTTTTGCCTTCAGGATTAACACGATTTTTTATTTGATTGTATTTTTCAGAAAGTTCTTCAACATTGTGTTCCATATGGATATATAATACCACAGAATATATTGCTAGAAAGTTATAAAGTCAGCTTTATGTAGAATCATTCTATAGATTTATTTAGCTGGGAAGTGTCCGTATACTATTTGAAATCTGTTCCGACAATGATGACAACATCTGCAGCTTCGTCGGCATCAAGTGATTCAAATTTCGGTTTTTCAACTCGTTCTGAAAGATCTTTAGCTACAAAATTTTCTAAACCCGGCTCGGCATCTTCTTTGACTTGTATGACTGTTGTTTTGTATTCAAAATCATCAGCGTTGCCAGTAAGAAGTTCTTCATATCCTTTTTCTTTCATAAAATCTTTGACTGTTCCGGCCTTGCCCGCGATTCCAGAGCCATTTAAGATTTTGATTTTTACTTCAGTACGCACAATAGCAGGCGTTGGAGTTGGTGTCGGAGGTAGAGGCGTGGGCGTGTTGGTTGCGGTAGGTGTCGGTTTGGAAAAAAGGGAAAGAGACGGCATTGCTATGCCTTTGCCCCATTTCATTTGTGATAGTCCAAATAGTACTGCAAAGGTGATTCCAAACGAAATAAGGAAAAATGCTATACCCTTGATAGGTAATTTGCGTACAGGTAAAGAAGTAGAAATTGATGGCATGAGAGATTTTGTGGCAGTTCCTCCTGCCTTCATAAGGGAGAATGATTTGTTCTCTAATGTGAAAATAAATGCGCCAATGAGCATATCGTACTCGGTGATAGGCAAGGTCTTAACATCTTCAGTTCCCAGCATTTTTAAATAATCTACATAGAAATGAGAAATAATACGCTTAAGTGGATTTGTCCAGACGCCTACATTTTTTGTAAACATATCCTGACGGACGGTATCTGCCTGTGATCCAGATAGTATAAGTCTGTTTAATTTAATATTTTTTGTTGTATATTTTGCGGCTTGTTTTTGCAACACGTCTTCGACTTTATCCTTCTTGGTGAATGAATACCTCCAGTGCTCATTTTCTAGTAATCCATAGGAATCGTACAAATACCCTTCAACTCCCTCTTGTTCATAGGAAACAAACCAAATATTTTCTTTTTTATTCTGCCGTAAGGTCTTGTCAAAAAGTTTAAAGTAGGTCAAAGACTCAGGTATTATGGAAACCACCTTCATATCAAGCAGGCTAAATGGTTGAGTAAATGAATCTGCTACATCGGTATTTAAGGCATAAAATAAAATTTGTTTTTTTCCTTCACTTTCTTGTATAAGGTAGTCGTTTGGGGTTGTTGTCGAATCAACTTTGATTTCATTTTGAGCTTTTTCTTGTATAAAAGAAGTAAGTACTGATTGAGTGACGTCTACTGGTAAGTCCGACCGAAAGAAATGAAATGAATCTTGAGGTAAAATAAGAGTGACCTCTTTTTCTTTGACGGGGGCGCTTGGAAGAGTTTGAAGTATTTCTTTAATTCCTGAGGCGATAATATCGGGGTTGGCTGCTTTACCGTCTTGAATAAGTTTTACTTCTAATTTTTTTTGAGTAAAAGAAGTCTCATACTGTCCAAGAAGACTTTTTTTCAAATGAAGAATTTTGATATATTGTGCACCCAGATATATATATAGCATTAAAACTATTATAATAGTAAAAATAAAAAGAAAGCAAGAGTAAAATAGTTCATAAACTCTTAAAGTATTAAAGTCACAATAAAGATTATTAAGAATATTAACTAAACTATGTCGCCAGTCGATCAGATTAAAGAAAAATTAGATATTGTCGAATTTATCGGCAGATATGTACAACTGAGAAAAGCCGGGAGAAATTTTAAGGCAAATTGTCCATTCCATCAGGAAAATTCTCCTTCATTTGTCGTATCTCCGGATCGTCAGATTTGGCATTGCTTTGGCACTTGCGGCACCGGTGGCGACGTGGTGACATTTTTTATGAAATGGGAGAGTTTGTCTTTCCAAGAAGCCTTACGCGAACTGGCGCCAATAGCTGGAGTGCAACTTGATACATCTTCTTTTGATGATAAAGAATTTACACAGAAGGAAAAAATACTTTCTATCAATAATCTTGCCGCCCGTTATTATGCTCATATTTTGCAAAATCTTCCTCTAGGCAAGAAAGCACGAGACTACCTCATAGGTCGCGGTTTGAATGAAAAGATTATAGCAACATTTCAAATTGGATATGCAGCTGATTCTTGGGATTCTTTAATGAAATATTTTCAGACAAAAAAAATCAGTGAAAAAGATCTATTTGAGGCAGGGCTTGTAGTACAGGCAAGTAGTGGAAATAGGTACTATGACCGTTTTCGTAATCGTATAATTTTTCCTATAAAGGACTCGAAAGGAAATGTTGTTGGATTTTCAGGTCGTGTGCTTAATCCAGATGAAAAAGGTGCCAAGTATGTAAATACGCCTGAGACGATTGTCTATCATAAGCGTGAAAGTTTATATGGTATTCAACTTACTCGGGATGCAATACGCAAGTTGGAAAATGTATATATAGTCGAAGGTGAGTTTGATATGATCACACCTTATCAACATGGCATTGAAAATATTGTAGCCATTAAAGGATCGGCACTCACTTCAGAACAGCTTACTGTTTTGAAGCGATATACTACAAAAATCACTCTCGCACTTGATACAGATGAAGCGGGTATAGAGGCTATGAAACGAGGCATAAGAGAAGCGGAAAAGATGGATTTTGATATACATATCGTGCAGTTTACCAAGGGTAAGGATCCTGATGAAGCAGCCCGTGCAGATAATCTTACATTTAAAAAGGATTTGAAAGGGGCAGTTCCTATTTATGATTTTTTGCTCAGTCATTTTAGTAAAAAAATTGGTACACAATCACCGTTTGAGAAGAAAAAAATAGTAGAAGAAATGGCTCCCTATGTCGGCCATATTCAAAATCCAATAGTTTTTTCATATTATGTAAAAAAACTGGCACATCTTCTGGAGGTTGATAGTGAAAGTATTCAAAAAATGATTAGGTATCAAAGAAATAAAGAAAAGTTGTCATTTAAATCGCAAACATTAAAAAAATCTATTATTTCCCACAGTGAAATAGAAATAAAACAGCGTTTTATTGTGAGTTATCTATTGCAGCAGGAGGATACTGACAATATAGTTAAAAAAATAATTGCTTTACTGGATGCTGAAGATTTTCCATATCCAGCTTATCAGAGTCTCATAACTGAATTGAAAGTTTGTCTGGCAGAGTCAAAAACATTCATCTTCACGGATTTTATCAAAAAATTGCCAGCTCAACTTCATCCAGTTGCAGATGAGTTATTCCTATCTGAGCTATCAGCAGAAGAACTCTCTACTCAGCAGCTCGCAAAAATAATATATGAATTAAAGAGTTTAAGTTATCGCTATTATATGACAAAATATGGTTCTGAAGATGAATCGAAGGTTTCTGCCTATAGTCAACGACTAAGAAGCTTAAATAAAAATGAAATAGAAAATCAGTTACAAACATAGTACAATGTAACGCTATGATGAATCGTATGCCAAAAAACATAAAAGAACTCCTTCGTCAAGGTCAGGAAGAAGGCTTCCTCGTACAGGAAGACATAATGCTTGTCTTTCCAGAGCCTGAAAAACATATAGAGGAAGTGGATGAATTTTTTGATACTGCTTTCAAAAAAGGCATTGATATATTTGAAACTATTTCGACCCGAGAGGAAACGGATGCAAATAAATCTGCTGAAGAAATTGAAAAAGAACTTGAAAAATTGGTGGGTGGCAAACATGGGGAATCTCTAGATCCAATAAAAAAATATTTAAAGGAAATAGGCCGTACACCGTTGCTTTCGTTTGAAGAAGAGATTGATCTTGCCAAACGTAACGAAAACGGTGAGGCACTCGCAAAAGAACGTTTGATTAAAGCAAATTTGAGATTGGTTGTCTCTATCGCTAAAAAATATTTGGGACGTAGGCTTTCTTTCCTAGATCTTATACAAGAAGGAAACAAAGGTTTGATACGAGGTGTTGAAAAATATGATTGGAGAAGAGGTTTTAAATTCTCGACCTATGCTACTTGGTGGATACGACAGGCTATCACACGAGCAATCGCTGATCAGTCACGTACTATCCGTATCCCGGTACATATGGTAGATCAGATTAATCGATTTTATAAAACTCAGCGTAAACTCATGCAAAAGCATGGACGAGATCCAGATATTAAGGAAATCGCCAAGGAAATGGAGATATCTGTCGAGGAAGCAGAGAATTTGATGCGTATATCGCAACAACCCAAATCATTATCTACTCCTGTCGGGGATGATAAAGAAGCAACACTTGAACAATTTATTGCAGATAAATCTAAGCCTTCTTTGTATGATGCTGTTTCTCAGGAACTCTTGAAGGATGCGTTACAAGAGGTCCTTGAAACTCTTTCACCTCGCGAGAAAAAGGTACTTATCATGCGGTTTGGTCTGGAAGATGGTAAACCAAAAACTCTTGAAGAGGTTGGTAAAGAGTTCAAGGTGACACGAGAACGTATCCGACAGATAGAAGCTAAGGCGATTCGGAAACTGAAACATCCAACACGGGCTCGTAAACTTAAAGACTTCCTTGATTAATTTCGTAGCTCACTATCACCAATATAGCGATAATATGCTAGTTTAACTCCTTCAGTGATCATAAAGTAGCTAATTACTATGCCTAAGATAGTCAGCATATCTCTCACTGTCGGTGGCGTAAACTGGAAAAAACTAATACCCAAAGGAGAATAGGGGATGATTATAGTCACCAAAGCCGCGATAGAGGTAAGAGTTATAATTATCCAGGGCGGTCGTTTTGCCTTGTAAAAAGGCTGTCTGGTGCGTAACGAATAGAGAAGTGCCAATTCGGTAAGAATGCTCCCGATAAACCAGTTTGTTTGTAGTACAGCGGGTGAAATTTGATAAAAAAGTCCAAAAAAAATAAAGTCAAAAATAGTACTGATAAACCCAAGTATGGTGGCGATAAGAGCAAAATCACGCAGATTATAACTTTCGGGCTGTTTGATTTCTTCGGTATCCACAGAGTCTGTCGCAATGGTGATAGATGGAAAATCAGAAAGCAAATTTACTAGCAGTATTTGTATGGGGAGCATCGGTAAATAGCTAATAAATAATGACGATATCGCAACTGCGTAAAAATTGCCGAAATTTGAAGCCAGTGTCATCTTGACGTATTTAATGGTATTTGCAAAAACCTCACGCCCTTCTTCTATGCCATCAATGATTACATTGAGACTGGGATTGAGTAAGATGACATCCGCAGATTCTCGCGCAATATCACTCGCGCCGTCCACTACCAGTCCAACATTGGCACTTTTGAGTGCAGGAGCATCATTTATTCCCTCTCCCAGAAAACCTACCTCAAAATTTTGTTCAAGTATATCTACTAATTGATGCTTTTGATGAGGTGAAAAACGTGCAAACACATTCATTTTTTCAGCAACATGTCGTTGTTTTGAATGCGGTAAAGCAAAGAAGTCTTCGCCTGTAATGACTTGCTCTGTATTATCGGTAAGACCAATCGAAAATGCGACTACTCCGGCTACTGTAGCGCTGTCACCAGTAATAATTTTTATATTAACTCCCAGTTTTTGCGCCTTTTTGACTGCGGCAAGGGTACTCTTTTTTAAGCTGTCTGAAAAAGATATCGCACCCGTAAGGTCTAGATTGTTTTCTTCGAATTCCTGATTATATTCTTTATTTGTTTTTGTATGCTTATGTGCAATTACAATGACCCGTCTGCCTAGTTTTTCTTGTGCTTTAATCCAGGCGTGTATAGTTTCAGGTGGAGATTTGACATATGGTAAGACTGCTTCTGAGGCTCCTCGTATGATCAATATGGGCTTCTCATTTATATCCACGAGTACACTATTGCGTTTCCTATTGGGATCAAATGGTATTTCATGAATGAGTTTTGTATGTTTTAATACATTCTTATACTCTTTTGAGGCTTCAAGAATGGCTATGTCAAAAGGATCTTTATGTTGGCTCTGTAGATTTATGGCACATTCAGCATGAGTAAGTACATGCTCTTTATCACTGAACACATCTACAACCGCCAGCTTGTTTTCGGTAATAGTGCCTGTTTTATCGGTACAGAGTATTTGTATTCCACCAAGATCTTCAATTGCAGAAAGTCTTTTTACTACAACTTTATGTTTGGCCAGTCTTACCGCACCACGAGAAAGTGAAAATGTGATAACTAAAGGGAGGGCTTCAGGAATTACGGCGGTGGCCAAAGCAATAGCAAAAATGATAAGATCTCCAAAATTGGTGTTACCGCCTTTAATGACAATATTTGCAACGAGTATAAGTGCAAGCGTAATGGCCACCATACGTAGGATAAATGTACTGAATTTTGACATTCCTCGTTCAAAACTACTGACCTGATGCGTCTCTACAGTAAGTTTTGCAATGGTTCCAATATAGGCATTTACACCTGTGGCAACTACGATCCCCAAACCTGAACCACTAATAATATGTGTAGCTGAAAAGGCGATATTGGTTGTTTCGTGAATAGCCGCAGTTACTTTATTACATAGTTTTTCTGATTTTGTTGTTGGCTCTGACTCGCCGGTGAGTGCTGATTCATCAATAATGAGATTACTTGTTTCGATAAGTCGCACATCAGCTGGAACAATGTCTCCCGGTTGTAAGGCTATGATATCTCCAATAACAACTTCATCCACCGGGATAGTCTGTTCATGATTGTTTCGGTGTACCCTCGCTGTTGCGGTTGTATATCCCTTTAATACTTTAAGTGCTTGCTCAGAACGATATTCCTGAAAAAATCCGAGACCACAATTGATACATACAAACAACAAAATCATGGCACCGTCTATGAATTCTCCCAGTATAAAAGATAGAAGAGCTGCGGCAATAAGCAAATAAATAAAAGGAGAAATAAACTGTCTGATAAGTATTTCGGTCCATTTTACTTGCTTTGCCTGTAGAAGATTGGGACCATGTTTTTTTAACTTGTCTGCTGCTTCAGAGGAAGTTAGTCCTTGTAGTCTACTGTGAAGATCTAATAAAACTTCTGATGGAGTGCGTTTTAGATACTGTTGATAGGTTTGGGCTTCATGAGTATTATTCATAATAAGGTATATTTATTTTATCTCAATAAGAGAGTAGCTAGACCTAAAAAGACAAGAAATCCCAGCACGTCAGTGGCAGTTGTAATAAAAATTGTTGCAGAGGTTGCTGGATCTTTTCCAAAACTTTTCATAACCAAAGGGATAAGGGTACCAAAAAAACCGGCTACAATAAGATTTGTCACCATAGCTATACCGAGTACTACAGCAAGCCAAATATCTCTATTTACAATAAGTACCACAGTAGCCACAATGACACCATTGATTACGCCATTGATCATGCCAGCCATAATTTCTCTTTTTAGAACAGGCCACGCCGTACTAAATTCTATTTCATTTAAAGCTATACCTCGTACTAAAATAGCCAAAGTCTGCGTAGCAGCATTGCCCCCCATGCCTGCAATAATTGGCATGTAAACGGCAAGCAGTACATATCGTGAAATAGTTTCATTAAATAGGCCCACTATAAATGCAGCCAAGAAAGAGGTTGCTAAATTGATGATAAGCCATTTATACCGATGGGATACTTTGACGCTTGTACTATCAGTAACAGATTCTTCTTCATGGACACCCGCAAAATCGTAAAGAGAGGCAGATTCTTGTTCTTCTATAAGTGAGAGTACATCGTCAGAGTAGATAATACCTTTTACGGTCCCATTATCATTGAGGACAGCCACTTTGTTGTGAGGTTTGGCTTTAAATAGTTCAATAACATCTTCTTTTGTCGTGGAATGATGAATGCCAGCAATGCTCTTTGTATATTTTTTTACCACGTCAGAAGGTTTGGCAAATCCCAGCTCATGTCCTGGAATATAGCCTTCTAATATGCCACCCTTTGTCACAATAATTACAGGTAAACGTCCCGTACGCTGCTCATGAGCCTTAAATTTTTTTGCAACTTCATATATCGTTTCTTTATCTGTCACTTGAATATAGTCGAGGTTCATGATTCCGCCAGCTGTGTTGGGATCAAAAGCAAAAAGTATTTGAATATCGTTTTGTAAGCTTTCATTCATCATTTCTATGACTTTTTTTCGTTGTGACTCACTTGTCGATTGAAGAATATCTGTGGCCTCATCTGGATCAAGGAATTCAAGTGCGGTAGCGATTTCTTTATTGGGAAGTTTACTGAGGAGATCGTAGAGAATATGCTTAGACAGTCGGAGTAATATTTGTGATTGCTGTTGTGGAGACTGATTACGAAATACAAAAATTCGCTCTTCAGGATCGAATATTATTTTATTCATTAGATCTCTCATTTTATTGGTATTGTGGGTATGTTTTGCCATGAGTATTTACAGTATAAAAATAGATTAAATATATCTCTATTGCAAGGAGTAAGAAAAAAATGTACATTTATATCAATGAAAAAGCCAATTTCTCATACACAAAAAACACTGAATGTCTGGGCTATTGTGCTTATTTTATGGAGTATGTATCGGACATATTTTAAAACAGAACTACCTATATGGTTTGATGAATTTATAGCCAAACCTATGATTTTTCTTATCCCGGTACACTACTTTATAACACGTGTTGAAAAAAAACATTTTTTTGAAAATGTGGACTTTACACCTCGCCATTTACGCTCCGATTTTTTGATTGGACTTGGAGCTGGACTTCTTTTTGTAATATCAGGACTGATAGCTTATTATATGAGATATCAATCAGTGCCTCATTTACAGGAGGTTTTCTCGCCATCTTTATTTTTATATACGCTTGCGGTTGCGTTTGCTTCAAGTATCACGGAGGAAATATTGTCTAGAGGTTTTGTCTTAAAGCGGTTGGTTTCCGAATCTAATAATGCAATAAGTGCGGTTTTTTTAGCGAGCTTTCTTTTCTTTTTTCTTCACATACCCATATTGTTTTCCAATCCTGATATGCGAGGTATGGTATTACTGCAAGTTATGCTGACAGATATACTTTTGAGTTTTGCAGTTTCTTTTATCTATTTACAGAGAAGAAATATCATTATCCCGATTCTTATCCATGCCTTCTATAATTTGAGTATTTATCTGTTTTTGCAGTAATTAAGGTTTATATATCCAGAAGATTTCGTCATTATAGATTTTGATTTTCTCTATATCTTGCTCTGGTATGTTCGTACCTTGAAAGTCGTCGGGATATCCGACATACACCGCATTTTTCGTTGCATTCGGAGTTGCAAAATTAAACTCAAATTTATCATACCTTTCGACTTCACCAAAGCCATATTCGCCGAGTTCTGTAAGCTTAGCTTGCTTTTGATATTCCGCTGGAGGGTATGCCGTGTAGAACAGAGTAAAAATATAGGGTTGACCCAGTTTTTTGGTTATATAAAAGGTATCAGTTTTTTCATAATTGTTTTCTATATACTCAGAAAGTTCTTTGTAACCACATTGCCAACCATAGATTGCCTCGGTCTTTTGAGGATAATGGAAGAAGTAAAAATCCCATGTAAAAGTGACATAATAAAGAAATGCTCCCAGAATAACTATCCCCGCTGCATACATGATCTTGGAGTTTTTTATAGAAAGTAAAAAATTGTAAATGCCGTACGATGTAATAATAATGATTGGAACAATCATAAAAAATGATCTTGTAAGTGAGTATTCCTGCCAGGTAAGCGCTGCACTCATAGGAGCAAATAACAAAGTTGTAGTAAGTAGCCATCTTGAGTGCTGTCTGTTATGAAAAAGATAATAGAGGCCAACAAGTAAAAAAAGGTATTCTACAACAGTAATGGGTGAAATTCCTGGATACCCAAAGCGTTTATTTGCATCACCATGAATGACTAGGTATTCTGGTGAAAAATAGGAGATATACTGTTTGGTGAGCACTTGTACCGCGTGGTTTAATTTGTTATGTACTATTCGAATTGGGTGTTCTCTCATCTGCTCATCAATTGATAGAGTAAATCCCTGATTGTTGATAAAGAGGAGATTGCTCACACGATTGGTAGGGGTCAGGAATTCAGTAGTAAAAAATATTGCAACTGGGATGATAAAGATCAGTATACTTTTAAACAATACGGAGACATTTTTTTTGGGTCTCAAATATAATATCCCTCCAAGCCACAGACCATAAAACAGCATAAACACTTTTGCAATATGATAGGTGAAAAGAGCAATGCCATTTATAATTGCGAGCCAAATCACCCATTTTAGTTCATACTTTTTCATTATTTTGGAGAGGATCAATAGTGACAAAGCTCCTAAATGCATAATGATAATCGCTTCATGAATATGTCGGGAGAGAATTTGAATCCATGGTGAAATACTGGCAAGAAAAGCTGCAATAAGTGCAATCTTCTTATTCTCTAATAAT
Organism: uncultured Gammaproteobacteria bacterium; assembly: GCA_964590815.1. Taxonomy (GTDB): domain Bacteria; phylum Patescibacteriota; class Microgenomatia; order UBA1406; family GWC2-37-13; genus CAZMJG01. The sequence goes on from CAZPYR010000008.1 coordinate 17,645, forward strand.
TCTTTGGTAACTGCATAGAAAAGAAGTGGAGACAATACCCCGAGTAGGATAAATGGGAGACGCGAAGAAACGTCATTAAAACCAAAAATGGCAAGTGATGGAACGATAGAATAAATAGTTACTGGTAATTTGTTTTCTCCAAATGCTTTAAAACGAAGTGGCATAGTGGCGCCATATTCATCTTTACCTGTCTTGAGTATGGAATAAGCGTTGTACGCAAAAGAAGCTTCATCCGAATTAATGCAGGGCCAATGGATGTGAAAAGCATGCAATAAACTGGCGATAATGACAAAAATTAGCAGGAAATAAGTTGTTTTTTTATTTAGTAAATTGAGCAAGTATTTCATGATCAGTGCGTAATGATTTTACTGAGTTCATAATATCACGTTTTTTCATTAATGCGCGAATGTATCCCGATATAAACGCTGGATCCGTGGTTATACTTCGCAACAATTGTTTAATTAAAGCTACTGTATGTTGTGAACGCAAATCGTTATCTTGTATATTTTTCCAAATAAAAAGTAGCTGATTGCGATAAGCAATAGAAGTAATAAACATGGAAGAGAAGAAGGACTTGATTGTAGATTCGTGATGATGCTCCACTAATATCGATGGATCGAACAATACTCGGTATCCCTGTTTCCAGGCACGATACGATAAGTCTATATCTTCCCAGTAAAAAGGGCTGTAAATAGAATCAAAGCCACCGATTTCTCGATACTTTTTTACATCTATGATGCAACTACCACCTTCGGCCCACCCTGTTTCACCAAATACAAGATCAGTAGCACGACCATGCTGAAAAAATCCATTTTTCCAGAAAATGCGATTTTTTCCTACAGTCTCACCATTTTTTTCGATCTGTGCAAATGAGATTGCAAATATGTTGGGCTGTCTAGAAAAATGGGATAAAGCAGTGGTGTAACTAGTGTCATTTAATTTGACATCAGTGTTGAGAAGCATAACATAAGAGTTGTTAACATGTTCGATACCTTTATTTACAGCGCCTGCGAAACCTAAATTAGTGCTATTTTCGATAAGTATAATTTCAGGCCAGCGTGATAATGATTGAGCAATTGAGAGATGTGGATCGTCATTTACCACAATAATTTGAGTGTTTTTAAGATAGGGCAAATTATGTTCCAAGTTGGCCATAAACATATCGGTCTTTTTATATGTTGGGATGATGACTGAAATATCCATATTAGTTATGTGACTGAAATAATTTCTTCAACACGCCGCTTAAAGACCTCATAAGAAAATTTTTTCTGCACATACTCTTTTGCGCTGGTGCGCAGTTGGGACTGTCTCTTGTTATCAATGAGTATATTTTTCATATCTGCAAATAAATCTTGCTGATTTTTGAAAAGGATGCCAGTTTCTTTATGCTTAATTATTTCAGAGGGCCCACCGACATCGTAGGCACATGTGATGCAACCACTGCTCATAGCCTCAAGCGGGGTAATCCCCAAATGTTCTACGGCCTCTGGATGGGTTTTCTCATCTACTTCCCAACCAGTAAAATGCCAATAAAAGGAGGAGTCGCTATATAAGTTTTTAAGCTTTTCAAAGGGAATATTTGTTTGAAAGATGATATCATCACGATTTGATGCAAGTCCTTTGAGCATTTGGAGATAGTCCTGATCTTCTGGCATTACTCCTCCAGCAAGGACAAGGGAATAATCTTTAAATTCGGAATACTCTTCTTTGAGAACTTTGAACCATTCGATTGCAATATCTTGACGCTTTGTATGCAAATGAGGAAAGAATCGTCCTACCGAGAGTATAATCGGTTTTTTTGTGACAGGCGGCATATCTAAAAAGGAGCTATCTATATAAGGATAAATAATATCTGAAAAGATTTCCCATCCTTCAAGGCGTTCTTTTGTATATTGCGAGTTTGCTATAAACTGATAGTTCCATGTCTTTAGAAGATTGAGTGAGCTCATAGTATATAAAGATTTTTGTGGGACCATGCAGAAAACATAATTTTTTTTCGCAGATGAAAAAAAATAACTACCATCTGTTACATATAGAAAAATATCATATGCTCCAAGCATCTGAAAACGTTGCAAAATACCCGATGTCGCCCATGTGTTTAAAAACTGAGGCTTATGTTCAAAGGTGATATGTAGCTTGCTTTCAATCTCGGCTGAAAGATCTTCATGCCAGAAAATATCGATATCATAATCGTTGCTACTCAAGATCTGGAGGATGGAGAGGATATGTTTCTCGCCTCCTCCCATAGTGTCTAAAAATGGATCATAAAGTGCTGCTTTTTTTCTTTTCATATAAATAAAGATAGGTAATAGTTTTTGAATATGCTTGATAGATACTTTCTATAATTCCGACCGTTCCATCCAAATATCCGCGACTACGGATGAGACGTCTAAAAAGTTCACCGAAAAATTTTCTATAAAATGTTATCGTTTTAACTGTTCTCCCTGCTTTATAGAGAAGTTCTGCTTCTATATTCTCATAAATCATTGTTTTAGATACCATGCTTTCAATATCGCCATGAAAATAGTGGAGAAACGCATTCTTCAGGAATCCCATGGTCCCCGTGATTTCAGGCGTAGAATGTATCTTTTCAGGCCAATTTTGAAAAGATTTCTTTTGGATCAGACGTATCTGATGATCAGGCCACCAACCACCGTGCTTAAGCCATTTTTTCCGCCCGAATATATTTTTACGAGGCACTTTATAAAATGTATAAGTCAAAGAGAAATCTGTTATTGTCTTTAGTATTTCTGCAGCAAGCTCCGCAGTCATCCGCTCATCTGCGTCAAGTATAAATATCCAGTCAGATTTTGTTTGTGAAATGCCAAATTTTCGGGCAGGCTCGACGTACGTACTAAATGGGAAGTTGATTATTCTAATATTTTTTTTCTTTACGATATCTCGTGTGTGGTCTTTACTTTCCATATCTATGACGACGATATCCTTGGTTAGAAGTTTGGCAGACTGAATACACTCATCGATATTTTTTTCTTCGTTATGAGTATGTATAACTACGGTGATAGAGGGGCTCATATATTCCTTATATTGTATACTTTTTTATAAATATGTACGAGCTGTTTAGAAAAAGAAAAGAAAAAGTGTTCTTTTACCTCTGTTTTTTATTGAATGAGATCTCCATTGTCTTGGCATCTTGTTGGGTTCTGCATGATAATATTAATTTCAGTTTCAAATAGTCTGGCAGGATTGTCGTTGAGTTGATGATGATTTGGGGGATCATAGATATACAAATCATAGCGGTTGGCGGCAGTTTGATGTTAAAATACAAAAGAAGCCAGTCAAGAAAATTCATTTAAGCAAAAAATTATTGGATAGAAAAATATGAACTTACTTCGGAAGAAATTTCAGTTTCATCAAACCATAACCTTATTCAAAACCTTATTTTCAGGTAAAGCTGATAGAAGTATATACTTAGTGCTAGCTTTGCTGATAGCAACATACGTATATGTACTTAGCTATTTTTCTATTCTGCGTCACAATGCCTTTGCCTCCGGATTTGATTTGGGCAATATGAATCAAACAGTCTGGAATACAGCCTACGGCAAATTTTTTACTCTCACAACTCAGAATGGTAATATGTCACGTTTATCTATCCATGCTGATTATGTACTTATATTCTTGGCGCCCTTCTACTGGTTATGGGATAATGTTCGGGTTTTACTCATAGCGGAATCTGTGTTTTTTGGAATGGCAGCACTTCCTATATTTCTAATCGCCAGACATATATTACAAAATAAGTATATTGCCTTGTGTTTTAGTATTTTGTATCTTGTTAATCCCGGGATCCTTTGGGCAAATATATATGATTTTCATAGTGTCTCTTTTGCGCTTCCTATGTTGCTTTTTGCTCTATATTTTGTTCTTAAAAAACAATGGAAATGGTACTGGGTATTTGCCATATTCGCCATGCTTGCTAAAGAAAATATATCTCTTACGATATCTGCGATAGGTTTCGTTATCTACTTTTATACTGGAAATAAAAAGCAATCAATACTAAGTGTATTTGTGGGGCTTTTGTATTTTTTGCTTACAGTCTTTATTATTATGCCGCTATTTAGTCCTGAAGGACATCATTGGGCATTAAGTTGGTTTAGGCATACAGAGCAATCTACAACGGCTCAATACATACCACCACCTGAATTTGTGGTTAATCGTTTATTTTATGATTCTTTGACAAAGGAATATATATATATGTTAATGAGGCAGTGGGGATTTTTACCTTTGCTAGGTTTGCCACTTTTGATTCTTTCGATTCCAGATCTTGTGATTAATATATTTAGTGCACAAGGCCAAATGCGTTCTATCTATTTCCATTATGACGTAGTTATTTCAGCAGGGATGATTGTAAGCTCTATATTTGGCATTTATTATGTGAGAAAATTTGTGCTGCATTTCACAAAATCTCACATGTATGCACAAATTGCCAGTTACAGTATGATGTTCGTGGGTATGGTGATAGGATTGCATTTTGCTTATTATTATGCGCCTTTGCCTACTGCGCCAGGCTGTCTTTGCTATATTTATAATGTCACAGAAGAAGATCGAAAGTTCAGTGCCTTGCTTCGAACCATCCCACACACAGCTTCCGTGACTGCATCTCCAGAAATTAGACCGCATGTTACCCGACGAGAGGTCTCATACACATTGCCGGTGGCTACAGATTCAGCAGATTTTATTGCTATCATTGATCAAAATCGAATGGTCGGCAATTATGAGCCAAAAGATTTTGAATTACGATTACTTGAGATTTTAGATCGTGAAAATAAGTATACTCGCGTAGAGAAAATAGGTCATTTTTATCTATATAAAAGAAATAAGTAGTATCCTCATAATTTTTTGCTATTACTTTAGTTCTGGAGGGATATGTACTCCTATGTTCTCTACTACAATATCGCCATCTCTTGGAGGTATACGCAATTCGATTAGGGGATCTTTGGGATCTCCTGTGCGATTGATTTTGTAGTAGTCTACAAAATAATCATATCCATTATTTAAACCGAGAGGCATATCATAGGAAACATTTACCCGTTTATCCTGTGCGAAAGGTATAATTTTTTGTACTGCCGTATCTTTGTCATAGAGATTTAAAGATTCTCTTTTTGTGCTATTTTTTAAATCGGTGAAATTTATAAAGATAAAAACGCCAATTACAATGCCAGTAATAAGTTTTCTATTTAGTCTGATAAGAAAGTCCGATAGGGCTATGTATATAAAGGGCATAAAATAGGTGAAATAATACTCGGAAGGGCGCTTGCCATATAGTGAGAATCCAACAATGGTAATGATAATAAGTGTCAGAGATGAAATATAAAATAGATTGTGAAAACCTTGCGTTTTATATATAAAATAGAAGAAAATAGCTCCAAGCAGTATCAAAAAAGCAATTGCCGCATATGGATTAGATACACCAATAAAAGGCTTCATAATATTGGCAAAAACAGGAAGCCATGCTTCCATATAAGGTAAATCATCAAACACACGCTCGGAGAAATAAGTTGTGAAAAGTGTGTAATTCAAATGATTATGACGCATATCAAAAAGCACTAATGGTATAAACATACATAAGAATGAAAAAGTCATGAGAAGTAAATGTTTCCAATAGTTTATAAGTTTTTTTTCTAGCATTAGAAGTATAAATATTGCGGTAAATGCACCTATAAATATAAATTGAAAATGCATATTACAAAAGAAACCAATAGTTGTCCCAATAAGGCCCCATAAGTACAGATTGTTTTTATTGTTATAAAGCAATTTGAGTTCATAAAGAATGCTTAAAACACCCAGTGGTAATAAGATTGGCCACCATGGAGTAGTATCATATTTGACCAAGGTAGGATTTATTGACCACAAAAAAAGGAATAGCATGGCTTGTCTTGCCCCAAACAGTTTATACAAAATATAAGCTGCAAAGCAGAAAAAAACAATATTCACGGTGATAGTAAATAGATATAGAGCAGATGGATGTAGCTTGGTAACAATAAAAAATGGAATAAGCAGATAGGTAAAGTAAGGAGCTAAGAAGAACCCACGATCATCGGTAACACGGGGACCCAATAAAGTAAATTTGTGATCACGGAGGATATCTCGTACTTGTGTGGAAAATTGTTCTTGATCCCATGCGAAGGGAAGTCTCACTTCTAGGTTCGTAAATCGTAAAAAAGCAAAGACTGCAAAAACACCAGACAATATGAGGAGATTAAACCGATGACTTTTTATAAAATGTGCCCATGTTGCAATCAGAGACTTGCGCATAGATATGAAAATTATGTAAGACAATTATAGTATATTTGTCTTTTTTTTATATAAGCTTTTGAAATATTTTTTTTTTTGCTCTACAATAGCTCCATATGCTTACTTTTTTAAAGAGAAATGCAGGGATGATAAGTGTGATACTGTTCTCTTCCTGGATGTATTTATACCATGTAAATTATACAGCTTTGGCAAGTTGGGATGAAGCCTGGTATGGCGCCATTGCTCATGAAATTCTGCTCACTGGAGATTGGATAACACCTCATTTTAATGGCGTTCCTTTTTATGACCATCCTCCAATGGGTTTCTGGATTATGGCATTTTTTTATAAATTATTCGGCGTTAGTGAACTTACGACACGATTACCTTCAGTAATTGCTGGGATAGGCTCAAGCGTTCTGCTATATAAATTGGGCGAGGCTTTATTTAAGAAAAAAATGATAGGACTGGTTGCCTCATTCATACTAAGTACCTGCGTTTGGTATGTCTTGAGAGTTCGATCAGGCAACTTAGATTCGTTATTTTTATTTTTTTATATTGCTACGGTATATTTCGCTTATCTGACAACGAAATCCTTTAAATGGTTTGCATTGTGTGGATTGTTTTTTGGTGCACTGTTTATGACTAAAACGCTCGCGGGTTTATCTGCTGTGGTTGTCATTTTTTGGTTTATCGCGCCTTATCTATTTAGATCGAAATTGAATTTAGTCTACCTAGCTCTTGGAATAGGATTATTTTCCATAATAGTAATTCCATGGTACAGATATCATTTGCTCACAAACACGTCATTTTATCAATATCATTTTGTACATATTGGTGCTCGTGATAAAGAGTTTAGCTTGCAAAATTATGCGCATCTTACTTGGGAATTACCATTATTTTATTTGCATATGGGTGTGCGTAAATGGTATGATCCCTGGCTAATAAGTTTAGGTATTGTATGTATCACGATTATTATACAAATGATTCAAGCTGGACGAGCTTTTTTAACTAAGAAAAAATATGAAAAGTGGGAACAATTACAGCATTCATTGGGGTTGATTGGTTGGAATATGGTGGTGCTTTTGCCATTCTTGACGACTGATAAAACCGAAATATGGCATCTGATACCAACATATGCCCCTCTTGCATTGGTTATCGCATATGGTTCATATATGGCTCTAGAATGGTGTGCCTATCTTGTGAAAAAGGTGCAAATGCCATATGTATTTGCAGTTGTGAATAATACAAAGGTAATGTCCGGGCTATACATACTTCCATTTCTGCTTATTGTTTTTTTACAGATAAAAACATTCTATCTAGAAGTATTTCCTAGTACAAAATATGTAGTGGATGAGGTTGATATTTTGCAAAAAGCAAAAAAGTATGGCAAAACAGTATTTATTGATCGCGATTTCGTACCCGTAGCTGTGTTTTATTCGCAGCAAAGAGTAAAAGAGCAATCGAGATATGCAAGTGATACTGAAACCGTGCAAAATTTTATTGACCAGCCTGAGGAGGCCGTACTGGTAACTAAAAATTCGGCAGTAGAGCAATATCTAAAAACTAGTTCTCCACAGGTGAAAATCTTGGAAAAGAATTCTTCTTATTCGATTATTGCAGAACGGTAGCATCTATTTTCAAAATAGCTTCTTCATTATTCACACTTTGAATACGGTCTATAATATGATATTGCGTAGCAAAATCTGTCACATCCTTTTTCTTTCCTGCAATCCAGTATGTCCTCCCATCATGAAAACGTTTATCTAAATCTATACGACTTAGATAAACCCAGTTTGTGCTATCACCTGACTGAGAAGAGAATACTTTTCTATCTGAATAGTAAACTGTCGATGGATAAAGCCTATCTAGACGTACAACTATATCTCCTTTACGTGCAATTTTATTGATAAGCAGAGACGTCTCTGTATGTGTTGCACTTGAAGCGGTATAAAAGATAGGGAAAATATGTCCACGTATATTTTTTTGAGTTAGATATAGGGAAGGAAGAAGTATAAGTACGATGGTTATATAGGAAAATTTTCCGGATCTGTGGATGAGTGTATAGGTGGCATACCCAATAATAATTGACCAGAACGGCATAGCGGGCAGAAGATACCAGTTGTTATTGCGCTCAGTAAATGAGAGCATAATCACAAGAAAAAACGAATAAATTAGAATAAGAACATATTCTTTTTTTCGGATGTTGAGAATCATAAAAAAAACACCGATAAATAAAGGAACAATAAAATATCTTTGTAATGAATAGATCATATATTTGATATATTCTGTTTTAGCATACATAAGCGATATATTTGAAACACCCTGATCTGATTTAAAGAGGAAGTATGCTAAAAAATCATATCCAGCTTTGGATGTGCCAATTGTAAGCCATGTGCCTATAGACAAGGAAAAAATAAGAAAAACAGTAATATATCCTTTCCATTGTTTTAGTATGTCTTGTTTAAAAGATACTATTTCATAGATGCCAAAAGCTACAACAGGGAAAAATACGAGTGAGGCTTTGGTCAGAAAAATGAGCGTGAATAATATGCCAAGCCAAAGATATCGATAGTGATTTTTTGAAATAGTGGCAAAAAAAGTAAGCAGTATAAGGTATGTGACGAGTCCATCAACATTTCCTGATCGGACTCGCCAGATAAAGGTGTCATTTACTGCAAGAGTGAGAAAGGCGAGTAGCGAAGGGAGTAATCCCCATTTTTTATAGACATACGTGCTGGTCATTAGAAGAGTGAGTGCGCCTGCCAAGGCTGAAGTAAAACGAATAGAAAATTCATTTAGACCTAAAAATACTGAAAGGAATGCTGTAAACCACATATAGAGGGGAGGTTTGTCAAACATATATCCACCATTCCATTGTGAGACGAAAAATTCTCCTGTTCGGAGCATTTGCTTCGTGATTTCTGCATACCAGGATTCATCCCAATCGTCTAGATATGAAGCCCCAAGTCTATAAAAACAGACAAATAGGCTTACTGCCACAAAAAATATTAATAAAAAAATGTGTAGATATCGCTTGGAAAGCATGCTAATACATTTTATAATAAAGCTTATGATAGCGCTATATGTGGTTGTCCTCTCATCCCTTTCTTTGTATTCATACGCGCTTATTGATCCAAATCTTTCTCTGATGAGTAATAAGTATTGGGTATTATTTCGTGATCCGCTTGTACAGTTTGGTTATTACCATAGAGATCAGTCATGGTATACATACTTTATACTCGTTGTATTACTTTTTCTCTTTCATTATTTTTTTCTTCGTACCTATAAAAGATATAATCCTGTACGCATTTCGTTGATAATTGGTAGCATCTTGTTATTCTCTTATCCATTTTTGTCCCATGACTTTTTTAATTATATTTTTGATGCGAAGATACTGACATATTACGGACAAAATCCATATTTACACAAAGCCTTGGACTATCCGGCTGATGAATGGTTGAGATTTATGCATTGGACACATAGATCATACCCCTATGGTCCATTTTTTCTTGTACTGACTTTAATCCCGTCATATCTCGCAGTCGGTAAATTCATACTCAATTATTTCTTTTTTAAATTTCTTTTTGTGAGTCTGTATGTAGTCGCTGTCTATTTTTTAAATAAACTTGATAAACGGTCGGCCCTGGAATTTGCCACTCACCCACTTATCATCATTGAAGGGCTAGTTGCGACCCATAATGATCTATTAGCTGTATCTTTGGGTATTGTCGGGTTTTATTATTTATTTAAACAAAAACAAGTGTGGGGTAGAGTTCTGTTTGTTTTATCTGCCCTTATTAAATACACCACCCTGCCATTACCATTGCTCATGACGGAGAAGAAAAACTGGATTAATTGGGCGGTCTTGATTGTACAAGTAAGTTTGCTTGTATATCTGAGTGTGTTCCGTGAGATCCAACAATGGTATTTCCTGACACTATTTGCATACTTGCCGCTTTATAAATCTATAATTCAGAAAACAAACATATTTCTGTTTGGTTTACTTATATCGTATTATCCATATATTTATCTGGGAGGATGGGATGGTGATGAAAAAATGTGGTGGAAGCATGTAATAATCAATGTATTTGCGGTAATAAATATTTTATATATTTTTATTCCACTTGCCACTGAAAAATTTGCCAGCACACTGAAGCATATGAAATATAAATAAGCATGTTTTCGAGCGAGTATAGCTCTTACTTTTATCTAAGAAAAAAGTTCTTTATTACATGAAGTTTTGTGCGCCAAGGGGCGTATTTGAGGGCAAAACGGAGATGGGCATTTTTTTGTACACGTTGATGGAGTGTAGAGCCAGCACCACCTGTAGATTGAGCATTTTTATGCCACAATACAATTGATGGATCATAAATGAGTTCTACACCATTTCTTTTAGCCCGTTCACAATAATCGGCATCTTCAAAGTAAAGGAAGTATTCAGTATCCCAAAGACCTACAAGATCTATAACTGATTTATCAAATGCCATACAGCACCCAGTGATAAATTCGGTGTTTTCGGCGTTGTCATAGTGTCCCAGATCTGCTTCATCTACACCACGATGCCCGGTGATTGCATGTCTCCAGTCTACCGTACCGCCAGCATACCAGAGGATTGAGCCAACTTGTTCGTTTGAATATTTTTCTTTATGAAACTCAAATCCGGGCGCGTAGTAAATTTTGCCCCCAAGAAGTGAAGAAGGATGAAGATGTATGGAATGGATGACTGAATGGATAAAATCTGCATTAAAATAAGTATCACTATTGATAGCGCAGAATTGTTTGATACCATCTTCAAGCGCCGCTTGAATACCTACATTTATACCATGTGCGTACCCATTATTTTCTGTGGGAATTACAGTAAAAGGTAATTTGGACGTAATCTTTTTAGGTTCTGGAGACGTATCTGCAATATATATATGAAATTTTTTGGATGTCTGTTTCTCAAGAGAAGATAAAAAATCCTGCAAGACAGTGTAATTCTTATATACTACCGTTATAATTGCAATATGCTCAGACATACCTTCGATTATATCAGAAAGCATACTATACTGTTTTTTTTGATTATTCCAGCTTTTTTACTCCACATGCTTGTCATGTTGCCAAGTGGCACGAATATGTGTTTGGGAGAGCGGTGTGGGTATCATTTTTGGGGTGTAAATAGTTTTGATGGTGTGTGGCATCTTGAAATAGCCGCAGCTGCATTTAAAACTTTACCATTTATAGTGCCTACATATGCTGGCGCTACTCTTTCTGGTTATAACATATTGATGGATTTTATTCTTTTTCTCTTAAGTAAAATAGGTATACCGCCAATTGTGACGTTATTCAAAATTATTCCGGTATGTTGGTTTATAGCTTATACATTATTGATGATTATGCTTGCTCGGCGGATCAAAGATTCAGTTCTTTTTGTTGCTACTGTTTTATTTTTTGGATATTTTGCAGGGCATTTTGGATACATCCTACAACTCTACCATGATGGTTCAATATTTGCCGGCACACAGTCTTTTGCACTCCAGTCAGCTACGTCACTTTTAAATACACAGTTTGCCTTATCTCTAGTCGTTCTTATGGGCATTTTAATCATCATGCTAGAAAAATCATATACGGTTGGCGCCGCTGTCCTGATGGGTATGTTGGTCGCTTTAAATTTTGGACTAAAGTTTTATGGTGGTACTGTGAGTCTGTTTTTAGCCACGATCTATTTGATTGAGTCTTTTTTATCCAAAAAAAATATTGTTTTGACTTTAAAACAATGTCTTATCATGGGATTATTGGTTGTTGGTAGTATTGTGCTGTTTTATAATCCTTTTGAAGCTACAAAAACAGGATCTGTATTCACGTTCTCTCCTTTTGCCACAGTACACTCGGTCATTGAAGCCGATAATATGGTATATCTTCCGAATTTAGTAAATGCTCGTTATTTTTTGTATGCACACAGGGGTATGGGTACACGTCTGCTTTTCATTGAGTTATTCAGCGTAGTCCTTTATGTGTTTCTTAATTTTGGTACTCGCATTTTTGGATTTATATATTCGTTTGTTTTGGGTCTACAGAGGAAGATGCAACGCATTGACATGTACTTATTATTAAGTAGCATTTTTGCAACTACTCTTACAGTTTTATTTATACAAAAAGGTGACTGGTGGAATACGGTACAGTTTTCGTATTATGGTATATTCCTTGCAAATTTTCTGGTTGCTCGACTTGTGTATGATTTATTTTCCTCAAGAAAAATTATTGGTGTAGCGGGAGCTGTTATTATTCTAGGAGCAACCATACCTTCCAATGCTCTAGTCGTGGCAACCTTTACTGATCCAAACACAGCGTATATACCTCGCTCAGAAATGAGAGCATTGAATCATCTGAAATCGTTGCCTAATGGCGTAGTATTTAGCTCGTTTGATCAGAAAAAAGATATGACATATCCGTTCTTATCTTATGAGCAAACGGGTTATGTCTCGGTATTTACAGGCAAGCAGGTGTATCTAGGTCACACGGGCCCACTGACAATCATTGGCGTTGATTATAAACCTCGGCTAGAACGTATAAAGAAATATGATTGTACAGTATTTAATGAAGTTGACTATGTCTATTTTGTAAAAGCATACTCACCAGAGGTTATTGAAAAGTGTAAACTGATTGAAGAGAAGAAATTT
>CAZPYR010000009.1:0-23782 GCA_964590815.1 uncultured Gammaproteobacteria bacterium
TATTATCAATTATCCCTCATCAGTCTCATATCTACGTAACTCATACAGCATATTGTAATTTTTATCCTATAATGCTATAATTTAAACACTATGGAATTTAACCGACTTGTTTCACTTGTTTTAGGGTTCGTCATTCTTATACTTGTTTTTGTATGGATTAGTAATCGATTCCGTGCCAATACGCGCACTGTGGATGGTCGTGCCCCAACTATTACTCCCACCTATACACCGACGCCGTCTACAAGCAAAACATCAAGTAGATGGAACCCTCTCAGTTTCCTAAATAGAGAAAATACATCCCCAACAACAGTTCCTAGTAAACCATCACCCACAGGAATTAAAGTGAAAGTTGAAAATACTGGAATTATGGCGCAAATTTCAAACACCACAACACCCAAACAGGCGTCGCCCACAGTTGCTGCTAAAAAACAACCAACAGTGAAACCTACCAATACGATAGCTAAAGTTCAAGCAAAACAAGCGACACCAGTTTCACAGACGCCTGTATATAAAAATAATAAAACTGGAAAAACACTTACTCAAATTCCAGAGACAGGCTCACCTTCACTACTCCTTCCTCTTATGTTGGGCGGGCTTAGTTGGGGGATATATCTTCGTCGTAGGTCCTAATTTCTCAACAATTCTTCTTTCTCACACGCTTTTCATAGAGGTAGATTAGCATAATGTAGCATTTTAGTATAAAATGATATACATATACATAATTGATTTTTATCACCAGGTCTGAAATAATGTGTGCAGTTACTATTTACATTTTTAATATATGGCAGTTAAAGCAGATGAAAATCCGAAAAACAAAGCGATTGAACTAGCGATTGAGCAAATTCAGAAACAGTTTGGAAAAGGTGCAATAATGAAATTAGGAGATGGGCCAGTAGTACCAGCAGAGGTATTGTCAACAGGTATTTTGCCTTTGGATCTGGCTTTAGGCGTGGGTGGTATACCTAAAGGAAGGATTATAGAACTATATGGACCAGAGGCTTCAGGAAAGACTACCATTACCCTGTCTCTTATTGCAGAGGCGCAAAGAACAGGCGGAACAGCTGCTTTTATCGATGCTGAGCACGCTATGGATCCAGCATGGGCTGAAATACTGGGTGTTAAGCTAGATCAACTTCTTATATCTCAACCAGACACGGGAGAACAAGCGTTAGAAATAGTTGAGACTTTGGTTCGATCGGGTGGAGTAGATCTCATTGTTGTAGATTCGGTTGCGGCACTTGTACCACGAGCAGAAATTGAAGGAGATATGGGTGATTCTCAAATGGGCTTGCAGGCAAGACTTATGTCTCAGGCTTTACGCAAATTAACAGCGGTGGTTTCAAAATCAAACACCACAATTGTCTTTACAAACCAACTTCGTCTTAAAATTGGCATTATGTTTGGTAATCCAGAGACGACACCTGGAGGTCTGGCGATGAAGTTCTATGCGTCAGTACGTATGGACATACGAAAAATTCAAAGTATAAAAAAAGGTGAAGAAGTTACAGGCGCTAGAGTCCGTGTAAAGGTAGTGAAAAATAAAGTATCACCCCCATTTAAATTAGCAGAATTTACTATAAATGCCGAAGGGATAGATAGAATAGGTGCCCTTATTGATGTTGGCGTTACACAGGGAATTATTGAGAAAAGCGGATCGTTTTTCAAATATGGAGGAACTTCACTTGGGCAAGGTATTGAGCAGTCTAAGCTTACTCTCGATCAAGATCCAAAACTTAAAGAAAAAATTTCTCGAGAGATTTATGCGAGTTTTCCCAATAAAAAAGCTCCTAATCAGACGCCAGCAAAACCAAAAGCAGACGAATAGCGTATGGAAGAACAGAATGGATTGGTTAAACAAGAAGAGATACAACGCCTTCTAAGCAGAGCACTCTTTTACTTACGTTTTCGAATGAGAACAGAAAAAGAGATGCACATCTATTTGTCTGAGAAGGCGGTTCAGTATGGTTATACCAATCTTATAGTGGAGCGTGTTGTGAGGGATTTGATAGAAATGGGGTATATCAATGATCAAAAATTTGTAGAGTCATATGTTCTCTCACATCAGAATGTAAAACAAAAAGGCCAGTTTCTTTTAAGGAACGAATTATTAAAAAAAGGTGTAAACGAAGATATTGTCGATGCCTACTTTGAGAAAAACCCGGTGAATGAGTACCAGTTGGCAACACAGGCTTTGGAAAAACGGTGGAATCGTTATGTGCTTCTGGATAGGCCAAAGCGCTTTCAAAAAGCACATGATTTTTTGCGCAGAAAAGGCTTCCCTTACAGTGTCGTTAAAAAAACAATTGAAGAAATGGAGGAGAAGCGGTAAAATTGGTTAGTTAAAAATTATGAAGATGGGTGTAATTACTAACCAAATTTAACACATTACAGTATGAAAGGATTAATCTATTCAAATTTTACAAGCAGACTATTTAGTCATTAATATCAATGTCTTGAGCATATAATACAGCGATATAGTACCAATGAATTCGTGTTCTAGCTACAATTTGAACGGTTGATTTTTCATATCTTCAACAACATCTTCAGATATCTATTGTATGTTACAATCACTATTAAACTCTCTTTTCCGCAAACAGCGAGAAGAGGAAATTCACAGAGCCAAACAACAGGCGAAAGAAATTGTCCTAAAAGCAAATGAAGAAGCTCTGCAGATTAAGCAAGAAGCAGAAAAAGAATCTCGGAAAGCAGTGAGTGAAAGTATGGAAATTGAAAAAAGACTTTCACGCAAAGAGCAGATGCTTGAAGATCGAGAGCGCTCTGTCAGCCAAGAACAGAAACGCATTGAAGAGAAAGTAAAACAAGCAGAAGTCGCAAAAAAAGACTATGAAGATAACAAGGAAAAGATTCTTGTCAAGCTTGAAAAAATAGCCCAAATGACAAAAGACGAAGCACGTAAATTATTGTTAAACGCGTGGGAAGATAAACTCAAATCGGATGTCGCTCAGAGAATCAGGGTTTCAGAAGAAGAAATAAAAAAAACAGTAACTGAAAAAGCTAAAGAAATGCTTATAGACTCTATGCGCTATGGAGCAACAGAGTATGTCTCAGAATTTACTTTGTCGGTTGTCTCTCTGCCTAATGATGAATATAAAGGCCGCATCATCGGTAAAGATGGTCGCAATATCCGTGCGTTTGAACTTGCAACAGGCGTAGATGTAGACTTAGAGGAAGAGGGCGTCATTAGACTTTCTTCTTTCGATGCTGTACGGCGCGAAACTGCTCGTATATCCTTGGAGAGACTTATTAAAGATGGACGTATACAACCGCAACGTATTGAAGAAATTGTCTTAAAGGTCCGTAAGGAAGTAGATCAAATTATTTTAAAAGCCGGGGAAGATCTTGCACATAAAGTTGGTATTTTCAATTTACCATCGGATATCGTTAAACTATTAGGACATTTTAAGTACCGTTACTCTTATGGACAAAATATGATCCTACATACGCTGGAAGAAACCCGCATTGGTGTCGCACTAGCACATGAGCTTAAAGCAGATGTGAATACTGTCAAATTAGGATGTCTTTTGCATGATATTGGGAAAGTCATAACAGATAAAGAAGGTTCTCATGTGGATTTGGGTGTGGAGCTTTTGAAAAAACATGGATTTCCTCAAAAAGTAGTAGATACCGTGGCTGCACATCATGAAGATGTCCCATTCCCTTCGCTGGAGTCAATAATTGTTTATATTTCCGACGCTGTCTCTGGTGGTCGGCCTGGCGCTCGTCACGAGGACTTTCAGGAATATTTGAAATGAATCAAAACAATTGAAGATACAGCAAAAGCATACAAAGGGGTAAAAGAAGTGTATGCCCTACAAGCAGGAAGAGAACTGCGTGTCATTGTGAGACCTGATGAGATATCAGACGATGATGCCCATGTTTTAGCTTCCAAAATTAAGGAAGAATTGGAGAAGAAATTTGAAGTGTTCCCGGGTCAAATTAAGATTACAATTCTTCGAGAGTATCGTGCTGAAGCGACAGCAAAGTACAATTGATACAGATTGTAACAATACGATATTCTAAGTATAGATTGACAAGAAGCCTCATTCGGGATAAGCTGTATATGTTGTAACAGTTATCCTAATCCAAGGCCCCGAATGAAGGGGCCTGGGAATATCTCATTGAAGAAAGGAGGTGACAAGAACACATGACAAAAGCAGACCTTATTGCACAAGTTGCAAAAAAAGCAGGTCTTACATCCAAAGCAGCTAAAGATGCCGTAAATGCCATCTTTGGAACTGTAGCAGATGCAATGGAACGAGGCGAAAAAGTTGTTGTTACCGGTTTCGGTACTTTCTTAGTACGTACTCGTGCTGCCCGTAAAGGACGCAATCCTCAAACTGGTGCAGAAATTCAAATTCCTGCAACAAAGACTCCAGGCTTTACCGCTGGTAAAAGTCTTAAGAGAAGAGTTAAATAAAACAGTCAACCCCGTTCTTTGCAAGCTTATAACAAAGTATTATAAGTATGCGCTTACAAAGAGCGGGGTTGTCTTTTAAGAAAAAATTGCTAAAATTAAACAATGAGGAATATAGTTGTAGTGTGTCTTATATTATTAGCCACACTAATAGTTCTTCCCACCCTCCGTGCGGTTGCGAACTCTCAAACAATTGATGTAAGTCAGAAAAAAGTAGTCTATGCGCTCCCATATCCTGGGATTTTAGCAGATCATCCTTTATATCCGATTAAACGTTTACGGGATTCTATTCTTATTTTTACAACCCGAGATACGCTTAAGAAGGCAGAGCTTTATCATCATCTTTCAGACAAACATATTGCTATTGCCTTGAAGCTTGAGGATAAGGGAAAAGAACAACTTGCAGTTGATGAGTTAAAACTTGCAGAAGAGTTTTTCTCTAAAGTTCCCGCGTTACTTAAAGAATCTAAAGAACAAGGAGTTGGCCCCACCAACGATTTTATTATAAAACTTTACTTAAGTAATTCTAAACATGCAGAGTTTATTACAGACTTTTTAAAAAAGACTACTGAGGACAATATCGAAACACTTAAAACCCTTATTAAAAAGAATCAGAATATTCGTGTAGAAATAGGAAAAATATAAACCTTTTCAAATACTCTTTCATAAACGCCATACAATAATTTTATCTAAAAAGAATGAATCGTCGGAAGAATAATGGACGGGATATTGTAAATATATTGATATTTCAAGCTTTATCTTGTTTTTTAAAATGAATATGGTATCATTTATACCTATAAACCTTAAATAAAGGAGGCCTATGAAACATGTCTAAAACAAAAAAAACTAACTCAACCCCAAACCCAACCACAGCTCACCCAATGGAGCTTCTTCTTCAGAAAGGAACAATTTCCAATATACAAAACGGAAAAGAAATGGACGCACAAATTCTGTCTCTTTCACGAAAAAATGTATTGTTTGATGTCGGCGCAAAGGCACATGCTGTGCTTGGCGAGAAAGAACTAAAAGAAATTACTACCTATTTACCATATCTTAAAGAAGGTGACACAGTGCGAGTTCGTATAATTTCTGAAGAATCGCGCGAAGGTTTTCCTGTAGTCTCAATGAGAAAGTTTTTTGAAAAGGGTAAATGGAATATTCTTGAGGATAAGAAGAAGAAGGAAGAAGATATTGATGTCGTATGTGGCGAATATGGAAAAGGTGGCGTTTTTATCGACTTTATGGGAATTCGTGGTGTAATACCAAAAATTCAACTCACCACCGATCTTCTTGAAGATCCTGCAAAACTTGATGGACAGAAAATAAAAGTAAAAGTTCTAGAAGTCGATGAAGCAAAAAACAGACTTGTTGTCTCACAAAAGGCAGCTGCCCTTAAAATCTCACAGAAAGAATTGAAAGAACGCTTTGACAAGATAGAACTTAATGGTACCTACGAGGCAAAAGTTCTGGGTGTCTCGGAATTTGGTATTTTCTGTGAAGTAGATGGAGTGGAAGGACTGGTACATATTTCGGAAATTTCATGGGAAAAAGTAACCAATGCATCTGTATATGTTAAGACAGGCGAAGCAATCAAAGTAATGGTTGTTGAAAAGAATGAAGCCGATTTAAAACTGAATCTATCTATAAAGAGATTAGAGACAGACCCATGGCATCATATTGAAGAGAAGTATCCTAAAGAAAAAGAGCATGAGGGTGAAATTGTACGCAAGGAACGATATGGGTATTTTGTCCGCTTAGAGCCAGGGGTAGAGGGTCTCATCCATATCAGTAAGCTTTCAGGTGAAGAACATCTTGATATAGGACAGAAAGTAAAAGTCTTTATTGAGCGTATTAGTGATAAAGAACGAAGAATGAGTCTTATACTTCCTCAAACTGATAAGCCGATATTCTATAGATAATTTGTCAATTACAAAAAATGTCAGCGTTATACTTAGTATCCGCTGGCATTTTTTAATGCCTCTTGTTCCAACATAAGATACTCTATTGTGTCGCTTGTATAATGAGTTACGACAGTACCCATCACAAGATCCAAAAAGGTTCTATATTCATCTTCAATAGATGTCTGGGTATATTCTTTTGGATTTAGTCCCCAAAGTTCCCATCGATATCTACTAGTAGGTTTTTTATCACCATCATAGAAATAAGGTCCAACTCGACCTTTTTTTGAAGATCTTTTTTCTGCACCGGAACTATGATCTGCGATTGCATTAACTGCTAACTCAAGTGTTTGAGGAGACATGTGCGGCGCCAATACAATTTCTGCTATCTGAGCAGACAGTACGGCTGGATTCTCAACACCATATCGTATGACATCGTGAAGACATGCGGCGCTCATGAGTGCGTAATATTCTCTGTCGTTTACATTATGTATGTCGGCTATATTATGAGTATGTTCTATCACATCAAGAATATGTAACCAGCCATGATCAGGATCTGTTGGAGAATATAGCTGTTGAGACAATCTAATAAAAAACTGCATACCTCTCCATGTCTCTAGATCTATGTTGTTTTCAGCAAGCTGTAATCGGATACCTTCTAGTGTATCAGGAGAAAATTGATGGGAGTCTGGGCAGATGAGAAATTCAGAAGGTTTATATAATTCAGCCATAGTGCCCCTATTATACTATTAGAACAGCTTTATTAAAGAGGGAGCTGTTCTATCCATTGCATGAGACGTTTTGTTTCTTCTTCGGTGTTTGAAAGAAAACTGTCTAGTTTCAGAGTGGGAGCAATGTTTTGGGCTTCGTGTCGTTCTAAAAATCCTCCTAGTAAATCTATTGCATGACAGAAGTGGGCGTAAGTAGAGTCACCAAGGCCAATAAGAGCAAATTTCATGCCACTGAAAGATTCGTTCTGAGCAGTATCCATAAAATTAAGAAAGGAAATATGTGGCTGTCCTTCTTTTCCGCGTTCAAACCAACTAGGCGTAGCAAAAATAGTAAGATCGGCTTTTTTCAGATCTTCAGGATGAACACCGTCGCGCATACGTTTTACGGTAACCGCATGTCCTTTTTCAGTAAGTTTGGTAGCCACAATAGTAACCACAGTTTCGGTAGAACTAGAGTAGGTTTCATAGGCTATGCAAATATTCATACATGTATTATACAAAGTTTATTATTCCGTGTCTTCATCGACTCCCCAATGTCCAGGATCGCCAACACGATCATTACTGATTGTATCCTCACCTTTAACATGATTCCCTTTAACCATTCCAGTTGGACTGTTGGATTTTGTCCGATAATCTGCGGCTCCGTGCACGAGGGTTGCATCACTATAAACCGAGGCGCTTTTGGGTGGTTCATCAAGCTCGTCTAGATTGTGGGGATCAACATTTGATACATCAAAACCTGCCAGCTCATCTTCTTCATTTTCATCTCCATCAAAATTGCGTTTAAGATCGAGTGTGTAATATTCTTCATTTTCGGGAATTATATCTTTTACTCCATGATTTGTTAAATCATCTTGAGTCGCTATATCGTCTTTGTTGGAATACTTAGTGTTTGTCATACTTTAGATATTACAGCTAATATAAAAAATAGCAAGAATAGTAAGGTAAAATATAGGTAAGAAGTAATTGTGGTATAGTAATAATTCTATCTTTATGAAAGACAAAAACTACTGTGGAATCGAATATGCCCCAGAATCCTTGTGGTATCGCATCATTACAGCACTATTGGTTGGAATCGTCCTTATGATTGCCTATTATATCCTTTCTGAATTTTTCGTGCTTCCTCAAATTTCTACAACTTTAACATTGCCTACAGTTTTTTTCCTAGGAATCATTGCTTCAGTATCGTCCTGTATGGCAACAGCTGGCACCGTGTTTTTGTCCGCTATTCATAGAATCAAAACCGATCGCATGTCGCCTACTATACAGTTTAATATCGGACGAATTGTAACATACACAATCATGGGATATGTATTGGGGTTTATTGGTCAAACAATCTCCATACAGTATGAAACTTCCGTCTTCCTTACAGTGGGGGTGAGTATTGCTATGGTTTTTGTAGGTCTTGATATGTTGGGGATTTTTTCTTTATCTGTGGTAATCCCACGGTTTATGCATCAATATTTTAATCAAACTATAGATACTTATATCTTTAAACATTCTCGCAACACCATGATGTTGCTTGGAGCATTTACATATTGGCTTCCTTGTGGTTTTACTCAAACCGTGCAGTTATTTGCTTTGGGGACCGCGGACCCCGTGAGAAGTGCTTTCATCATGGGTGTGTTTGCACTTGGTACTGCTCCGGCTTTGTTAACGATTGGTTATACTTCTTCCTTTACAAATACATCGTGGTATCCCTGGTTTCTTAAGACTATTGGCGTCATGGTGGTGCTGTTGAGTGTGAATTATCTAGGAAATACCTGGCAACTATATAGTGGAGCATATGTTTCTGGTAAAAATATCGCATATTCAAAACAGGTTGGGGCGGTAAAGGTAGAAAATGGAACACAGATTGTAGAAATGAGTGTTGTAAATACTGGATATACACCTAATACATTTACAATTCAAAAAAATATGCCAGTGCGATGGATTGTAAAAGGAGTAAATGTCTATGGTTGTCAGGGTTTTCTAAATGTTCCAAAATTAGGCATACAACAAGCACTTAAATTGGGTGAAAACATCTTTGAATTTACCGCTACGAAAAATGATACTATTTCTTTTTCATGTAGTACGAATGCCATCCAAGGTCTTTTCCGAGTAATCTGAACCCACATACGATTTAAGAATCTGAAGATTGCGTGAATGGGCCTTAAATGAAAAATCAAATAAATCTCCAATAAAAGGGATGAGTCCAATGAAAAAATCTATCGCAATATTTCCCATCATTCGTGCAATCGCAGAATCTGGCAATTTGTATTGTTTTGCGACCCAGATATAATAAAGGCCAACAAGCAATGTAAATAAATCTCCCGCACCAAACAGTAATCCAATAATTGGATCTAAACCAATACTTACCCCAAAAAATTTAAATCGGTTTTCTAATATATCAGTTAGGCTTTCTGCAATATGTATATGATTTGTCATAGAAATACAATACTATAATAAGATCAAAAACACGTAACAACTACAGTTATGTGGTGGGAGAGTCTGATTCTACTATTTGTTCAAGTCGTTTATTTTTTACCTGTACTACAATAGGTCGAAGCATTGAGACACCAAGCGAGGAGAATTTATATCCCAATCCCAAAAGGAATTGCATTACTAGGTAATAGATAGAAAGATTAATAATGTCATTGAGAGCTTTAGTGTCAAAGAGCTGTGGCATTGGCATAGATCCTCCACTAGATCCTTGGAGTTTTCCTAATAATCCATCTGTAGATATAGAGCTTTCTGGCGATTTATAATCGATAAGATGTGGTGGCTGAGTTTTCCCGGTAATTATAGTAATAATTTGCCATGTAGAATATATCATGATAAGTATTCCTACGACAAGTAATATATAGCCCACAGTCCTTTCGGTCATATCTTTATTCTAATACAAAGTTGTACTATTGTGTGTAGTTATGATAAAGTATTTACCTACTATGCAAGACTTCAATACACCGATGATGCGTCAATACATGGAAATAAAAGAGAGATATAAAGACTGTTTGCTTTTTTTTAGGATGGGCGATTTTTATGAACTTTTTTTAGAAGATGCACATGTCGGAGCGGGGGTGTTAAATATTGCTCTCACTAGTCGTGCAAAAGGAAAAGACGGGCGCATACCGATGGCTGGCGTTCCTTTTCACGCAGTTGATTCATATCTTTCAAAACTTGTGAAAGCGGGGTATAAAGTCGCAATTTGCGAACAACTTAGTGAACCTAATAGTCGAGGTATTGTTGATCGTGACGTGATACGGATTGTTACTCCAGGAACGGTTCTTGATGAAAAAGCACTATCTCAGAAAGAACACAACTACATAATTGCACTGTCAAAAAAAAACAATACCATAGGTTTAGCTGTTGCCGATATCTCGACAGGTCTCTTTCAAATTCATGAGTTGGAATCCACGACATTATTGCGAGATGAATTAACTCGCATTAATCCTTCAGAGTGTGTACTCCCTGAAGCTCTATACAACAATATGGCTTTTTTGAAAGAAATAAAGCTATATACAGAAATAAACATTTCATTTTTACAAGAAAGTGAGAGTGTTTTGCAAAAAACAGAACAATTTTTACTTCAACAGTTTGGTAAACAAATTCAAGTAGACCCCGATCTAAATAGTAAGAAAACTGCTCAGGAGGCAGCAGCCATTTTGTTAGGTTATTTGCAATATACTCAAAAAAATCTTCTTCCTCATTGTAATAGGATAACATTACTTTCTGGGGCTTCCGAAATGAGTATAGATAGAACAACTATTCTAAATCTTGAACTATTTTCTACACTGCGGGAAACCGAGCGAAAAGGCACACTTATTCATTTTCTTGATAAAACAATAACAGCAATGGGCGGACGATTACTACGCAATTGGATAAAACGTCCACTTGTTCGAATCGAAGATATAACAGCACGGCATGAAGCAGTGGAAGAATTACTTTCGTTTGGGTTACTTCGGGAGTCATGTAAAAAATGTATGCATGAAATTGCAGATATAGAACGGATTATATCAAGACTCACTCTTGGTGTTGGGAATGCTCGTGATCTTATCACCATGAAGCGTTCATTGGAGCAGATACTGATGATTAAAAAACATATATCGTTGGCAAAATCATCGTGTCTAAAAAATCTTTCAGTAGGAATAAGTGAAATAGTGGCTACTGTGGTAAAGACTATAGAAAATAACATTACAGATGATCCACCGTTTGACACTAAAATTGGCGGAATGATACGTCGAGGTATTCACAAAGAACTAGATGAACTGCATTCTGTCCTAGATGATAACAAAACATGGCTTGAGGAATTTGAAAAACAGGAGAGAATCGCGACAGGAATATCATCATTAAAGGTACGATTTAATACAGTTTTTGGATTTTACATAGAAATAAGTAAAGCGAATTTGGATTTAGCGCCAAGTCGATATATGCGTAAGCAAACATTGGTAAATGGCGAGCGTTTTATCACTGAAGAGTTAAAAAAGAGAGAAGAAATTATTTTATCTGGTGAATCGCGTATTCAAGAAATTGAATATACGCTTTTTGGAGAAATTTTAAAAGATATCTTAATCCATATTTTTGAGATGCAAGAAGCTTGTGATGCCGTTGCGCAACTAGATTGTTTGATATCATTTGCCGAAATTGCGAGTATTTATCATTATGTTCGACCCATACTTCGAAACGATGGTGACATCCTCATAACAGATGGGAGACATCCTGTTGTGGAATGCTCACGTGGGGATGAATTATATGTTCCCAACAATACCACTCTTACTAAAGAATCTCAGCTATTGGTTATTACGGGGCCGAATATGGCAGGAAAATCCGTCTATTTACGTCAGGTTGCAGTTATTGTTTTACTAAATCAAATGGGTTCGTTTGTCCCCGCATCACGAGCAGAACTAAGTATTTGCGACCGAATTTTTGTGAGAAGTGGTGCTTCAGATATGATTTCAGCCGGTCTTTCTACTTTTATGCTAGAAATGGTTGAAACCGCCCAAATTTTGCAGCATGCCACATCCAACAGTTTAGTAATTATGGACGAAATAGGGCGCGGTACAAGCACATATGACGGCATCAGTATTGCTTGGGCGGTAGCAGAATATTTAGTCAAAAACCCAAAGGCACAACCTAAAACGTTATTTGCAACTCATTATCATGAATTACAGGATCTTGAGACTAAGTATCCACATATAATTAAAAACTATCATATGGCTGTGCAAGAAGAAAATGGGGAGCCTGTATTTTTATATACGCTTCTTCCGGGCGGCGCCTCACACAGTTTTGGTGTGGCAGTAGCGAAACTGGCTGGCTTACCTGATGAGGTTTTACAGACAGCATGGGCACTTTTGGAAGTATTGGAGAATCGCGATTCAAAACTACAAAAAACAAGCATGGAGAGAATGAATAAAAGAGGGCATGATGATGCAATTACAACTGCACTTAAAAATATCGATATAAATAATGTAACACCAGTTGAAGCCTTACATAAAATTATAGAACTCCAGGCTTTAATTAAGTAATTATGCCAACAATTATACATTTACCAGAAACAGTCGTTTCAAAAATAGCCGCAGGTGAAGTAATTGAACGCCCTGGATATATTGTTAAAGAACTTATTGAGAACGCAATCGATGCGGGAGCTTTGTCTATTACTATTACTCTTGAACGATATGGCATTGGGAAAATTGTGGTAGCTGACAACGGAACTGGAATGGATCATGAAGATATTTTGGTTTGTTTTTTACGACATACCACAAGCAAAATACGAACAGATGAAGATCTAGCTGTTGTTCAGTCGCTTGGATTTCGAGGAGAAGCCCTGGCGAGTATCGCAGCCATTGGCCATTTGACGCTGCGAAGTCGATCTATGGATGTCTCTTTTGGGAAAGAAGTAATTATTGAAGGGGGAAGAATTAAAAAAGTATCTTCAAAAGGCATGCCTGTGGGGACGCAAATAATCGCAGAAGATGTCTTTTCCCAAGTACCGGTACGAAAAAAATTTCTCCAGTCACCACAAGCGGAGTACCGTCTTATTTTAGAAATAGTTCAGCGATTTGCCCTTGCCTATCCGGGTATTTCTTTTGAAGTGACACATGATGAAAAACGTGTTTTTACTTTGCCAGCAAGCCCATCTCTTCTCAATCGTGCGGAAGCGCTACTTACCTCAGATGTGGTACAACAATTATTCCCTGTGCAAGGATCTGACGAGTATATTTCTGTGGAAGGTTTTGTTTCGCCTCCGCAGCTAAACTATAAATCGTCCCGCAATATCCAGTGGTATATCAATAAAAGATACGTATACGAGTCAAAATTTAACGCTACTGTTAAAAGTGTATATGGCACGCTCCTTGAACCACTAGCATTTCCTTTTGTATTACTTTTTATCACTATACCTTCTCACCTTATAGACGTGAATATCCATCCACGCAAGGAACAAATACATATGTTGGAATCTGAGCGTATCTGCAAACTTATTGAGGAATCAATTATTACTACACTTTCAAAGCAGAATTTACGCTTTTATGATCGCAGATGGGGAAATGGCACAGATATAAACGAACTTCATGATGGTGGAACTCAAACGTACGCGGCTTCAATATTGAAGAAAAAAGTGAATGGAGAAGAAAATATACGAAAGCCAATACAAGTCACAGATATTGTCCAAATGCACAATATATATCTAGTTATACCATCAGAAAATGGTGTACTACTGGTTGATCAGCATGCTGCTCATGAACGGGTACTTTTTGAAAAGTTTCAGACAGAATTTGTAAATGAGAAAAATGATACAAACTCAATAACTTTGGATAAACAAATCAAACTTCATATTACTGAGGCTGAAAAAGAACTAATCTCTGAAAAGGCAGAAATTTTTAAACAGCTTGGTTTTCATATAGAAGAAAAAAAAAGGCAGTTATATGTCCTAGCAGTTCCAGAGCTTTTTAAAGATCGAGATGTGCAGCAATTTATAAGAGATCTTCTTGATGATTTATTTGAACAAAATATGCCAAATACGTATGATACAGTCAGCAATAATATGTTAAAGTATTTGGCTTGCCGTAGCGCCATAAAAGCAGGCGATCCCCTGACTAAATCGCGAGCAAAAGAACTAATTGATGAATTAAATGCTACAAAAAACCCATACACATGTCCGCATGGGAGACCTACACAAGTAGAAATAGAACTGCCTTATTTACACAGACTTTTCAAACGCACATAATATAATAGCTACTATGAATCATATTGTAGATTTACATATACATTCTCATTATTCTCGGGCAACCAGTAAAAATAGTGATATTGAAGGTTTGTATTATTGGGGAAAAATAAAAGGAATTCACCTGCAAGGAACAGGTGATTTTACTCATCCCGCGTGGTTTGCGGAAATGCGTGAAAAGTTGGAGCCTGACGGGAATGGACTCTTTAAATTAAAAGATGAGATATCTTTGGAAATTGATAAAAAACTTCCTGAAACCGTAAGAAATAATATAATGAGGTTTGTACTCACCGTCGAAATTAGCAATATTTATTCGAAAGCGGGGAAAGTCCGAAAGCTTCATAATTGTATTGTGGTTCCTGATTTTGAAACGGCTTCATTTATCAATTCGAAACTTGAGCGTATCGGAAATCTGAAGGCTGATGGAAGACCAATTTTGGGAATGGATAGTAAAGAACTCCTAAAAATTACCCTTGAATCTCATGCAGACAGTTTATTTTTCCCTGCACATATTTGGACACCGTGGTTTGCTATGTTTGGATCAAAATCAGGCTTCGATAGTATTGAAGAGGCTTTTGAAGAATTGGCGCCAGAAATCAAAGCTATAGAAACAGGCCTTTCCAGCGACCCATATATGAACTGGCGCTTAAATGAATTACAGTCTCGTACAATCCTTTCTAATTCAGATGCGCATTCGCCGCAAAAACTTGGCCGTGAAGCCAACATTATTTGTTGCGATTTAAATTATAAAGATATTATTGATGCCATAAAGACAAATGATGATCGGTTTATAGGTACTATCGAGTTTTTTCCTCAGGAAGGAAAGTATCATTATGATGGTCATCGTGCATGTAATATACGATTTACTCCCAAGCAAACGAAAGAGCATCATGGTATTTGTCCGGTGTGTCATAATCATTTGACTGTAGGTGTAGATTATCGGGTTGCCGAAATTGCAAATCATCCCCAGAGTTATAAGCCCGAAAAACCAAAAGTGGTTGAATATATCATTCCTCTTATTGAAATTGTTGCAGAAATGCTAAAAAGTGGGACTACTTCTAAAAAAGTATTGGCTGAGTATGAGCGCATTTATACAGCTCTTGGTGATGAATTTAGTATCCTGAGAAGTTTACCGATAGCTGAGATTCGCAAAAAAGGTTTTACTGAATTAGCTCATGTAATAGAGCGCATGCGAAAAGGGGATGTCTATATTGAGCCAGGGTACGATGGTGTCTATGGGACGATAAAATTGTTTCATGACGAAGGTGAGCGGGCGCAACTGAATGATCAGATACCTTTACTATAAAAAGTCATAGTTTTCTGTTTTAGTTAGAATTATGTTATCTAAATCAGCTTGAGCTTGAGTTTGTTTTCGTCTATTTTCTGCTTGCCATGCATAATTTTCAGTATTTAATCTCCAATCCATGCTTAATGCAATCGTTATGAGTCCAAGCTCTTCGTCAGTTAAATCCCGAATGGATACTCCTTGGTCTTTTAATGTCGTTAATATTGAACAAAACTCAGACATATAGTAATAGTATAAAGTTATAATGTAGTCTCACAAGACAGTAAATCATATTTGGATATATATAGTATGTAATCTGTTTTTTTATGAATACTCTACAACAAAAAGCCATACATGCGGAGAAAGGGCCTGTCTTGATAAAAGCAGGGCCTGGTACCGGTAAAACAAAAACACTGACTGCGCGTATTGAGTATTTGGTGACTGAAAAAAAAGTATTATCTTCATCAATTTTGGCGCTGACATTTACTCGTAAGGCCGCAGCAGAAATGAAAGAACGACTATCTCACATGAGCAAGGTCCCGATTATCACCACTTTTCATGCCTTTGCATACGATATTTTAAAAAAAGCTGGATATACGTTCGAAATTATTTCGGACAAAGATCGTAATGAAATTATTCATTCACTAATCGAAAAAGGTACGGGTAAAGAGGGAAGTAAAAAAGATATGCGGGATATCAGTTTAGAAATTTCACAATACAAAAATGCATTTGAGATGTTTTCCAATAGAGCTGTTAATAATTGTGATAATTCTCATTTTATTGAGCAATATAACGATCAATTAAAACTCCGTAATTGTGTAGATTATGATGATTTAATTTTGTTCCTATATAAAGAAGTATCCCTAAATAATGAGAAAATCAGTATGCTTCTTCAGGATATACAGCACATCCTGGTAGATGAATTTCAAGATACTAATAGATTGCAATATGAGACTATAAAATTATTTTGCAAACCAGAAAATTTATTTATCATAGGTGATCCTTATCAGTCAATTTATTCATTTCGAGGAGCAACCGCCGATATTTTTGATCTGGTAAAAAAAGATTTTCCTGAAACTATGGAAATAATCTTTCGAGATAATTATCGAAGCACCAAAGAAATCATCTTGGCTGGAGCGGCCCTTTTCCCTGACATGAAGCCATTGCAATCGCATCAGGAAGGGATAGGCAGTGTACGTATCGTAACTACCTACGATGAGTATTCTGAGGCACGATACGCTCTTCAAATTATCAACCAACATATAGGGGGTATCGATTTACTTAATACAGAATCTACAGAATCGGATACTATTCGATTCTCAGACGTAGCAGTGATTTATCGCAATCATTATATTGGTCGTACATTACAACGGATTTTTTTGGATTCAGGGATACCGTTTCAAGTGGTAGGCGAGGATTCTCCCTATAAAAAAGACGATATCGCTTTTATATCTGCGCTACTATCATATTCGTTAAAAAAAGATGATCAGAGTCTGGAAAAAGTGCTATATTCTTCGTGTCTAAATGTCCCAAGGAAACTTCTTCGTTTGATTCGTAATATACAAAATGAAAAAAATAACAATTTACATGAAGCGCTCCGTTGTGCCATGGGACAAGAGTATGGACAGGATAAACAGAGAAATGCTTTATCCATAATAATTAATAAGTTGAAAAAAACCGTTGAGTCGATTCAAAATAAAAAAACAATCCAATCTATCCACATAATTTGTGAAGGATATAAAATTGAGCAATCTCTTGATCTTCAGCAGTTTCTGTCATGCCCTTTGCGGTTTGAGGAAACAGGAGGCCTTAAAGAATTCGTACAGTATTTATACTACTTAGAAGAGCATGAATTCTATGATCCTCGTGCGGAAAAGGTAACGCTTATGACTATGCATGCGTCAAAAGGTTTGGAATTTGATACTGTATGTATTTGTGGTTTTGAACAGGGTGTGATCCCTTCAAATAAGAACGAAGGAAATGGAGAAGAAGAGAAACGGTTGCTCTACGTCGCACTTACAAGGGCAAAAAAACACTTATATCTCATTTATCCACAAGAAAGAAGGAAGGAAAAGAGTCAGTTATCAAGCTTTTCTAAGTATTTGTCCACATTGAGTTTTGTTGAATCAGTTGATGATGAAGCTATAATAAAATTGAAAAAGAAAAGAGAAACGTTGGAAGAGAAAAAAACTCAGTTGACGTTGTTTTAAATTGTTACCGTATTCTTACTCCGTTATTCCACTTCTCATATACCTATATCGTAAAGTAGCTATATTGTAAATTTTCATTTTTCTTATGGCAAAAGCAGTAATCGCAGTTTTTAAAACACAAGATGCAGCGGTGACCGCTGTAGATAAATTCAAAGATTTGGGTTACGATCCGAAAGAAATATCAGTAGTTATGAAAGATATGAAAGCCGTGGGCACCATCACTCAAGGAACTGGGGAGAATATTGCAACTGGTGCAACTTCAGGAGCTATTACGGGAGGTGCAATTGGGGCTCTAGCAGGATTACTTATAGGTATAGGTGCAATAGCTATCCCGGGCATTGGAGGGCTTCTGATTGGAGGACCACTTGCGGCTACCCTCGGTTTGACAGGCGCTGCTGCTACCACGGCATCTGGTGCTGTGACCGGCGCATTAGCTGGAGGATTGCTAGGTGCACTTACTGGATTAGGTATACCTGCGGAGGAAGCAAAAGTATATGAAGATGAAATTCGAGGTGGAGGAGTCCTTTTAGTTGTTCCTGCACGTGAGAACAGAGTAGATGAAGTAATAGATATCTACGAGGGATGTAATGCACATTCTATACGGCAAATAGACTTGCCAGAAAACACGTAGTTAGAAGTAGGTAATGGTTAATAATTATTTAAAAAGATAATATGACATCTATAGACACTATCCGATTGAAAGTAAAACAACTCAAAGATGAAACAGGGCATACACTGTCATTCTCTCCTGATAATACAAGGAAAATAGTTCTTGAGACAACGTATGAAGTACTTGCAGGTTTAGAAGAGGCACTCAGTTCATATAAAAAAATATGATTGTGGATAAGTTTGTGGATAGCTATAGTATGTTTAAGGTTTTAAATTATGGTGATAAGTCAAATCGTGTATGATAAGTTGTTGGTCGTATTGTGTGTAACTTTTTGATCATTCAAAACTGTTTTGTGTCGCAGGTATACTTCTAAGTAACTCATCTGAATCTAAAAAAGCTAATTGGTTTTCAATTGAAATTTCTTGGAGAGCCCGTATAGTTACTATAGAATCATGGATCGGACTAAAAGTTATGAGATCGGGATGAGTTGTAGCTATAAATGTATTAGTATCACGAAGTGCAGATTGTGGATTACATTTTAAAAACTCATAATATTTGCGTCTTATCTCTTGTCCATAATATTCTTCATAGGGCATACCACTTTCTAAGTCAATTTCCTGACCTAAAATGATATCCTTTAATAATTCCACACGTTTAGCTAGAAGATGACGTTCATATTTTAAAAACTTTTTTCTTTTTTCAGCAACTAAATTTGAGAAAGGAATATTATCTTGTTGTTTTAGTTCATAAAGTCTCTGGGTGAGCTTAAATAATATATCTGTAATCTGTTGATGTTGTGTTTTAGCATTATAAGAGGGATGCTCCGATAGTTTTTGAGAAGTTTCGTACTCTGAGTTGTAGAAGGTGAGGGTCATATATTGACTATAAACTGCCTCTTCTTTACCTGTCCCTTTATCTTTAATAGATATTCCAAGGGGTTTTTTACTATAAGGACTCATAAATCTGAACATTTTGTCTCTTGTGTATCCTTGATCATACGCTAGAGTTGCCTCAATAATAATTCTTTGTATATCTAATATCTCTCTCTCAAGTTCAGGTAAGATACTAGCTTGAAGATTTGGTATTGTTTGACAGAAGGCATTTATTAAATCCTGCGTGATATTATAATCACCTTGAAGAATCTTGTTACGTATGGCATCCATATCTTTCAGCTCATATAAACATTTTTGTCTTGCACATAGTTCTAAAAGTGTAGTTTTTAACGGATTTATTTCAAAATGGATTTCACCCCCATTTAAATAAGAATTAAGGTCAGCACGCTCTTCTGCGTCGCCCCAATGGGTACTATAAGGATTTTTAACCCTCATAGATTGTCCATATAGAATTTGGCTCACAAGGCCAAGATTCCCTGCATAATTCTGTCTTAGTGTACCGGCTAATGCATAATCTTCTGCAACATCATACTGATCTAATAAAGCATAAATATCATCACGTGCGAGTGCTGATAGCCTTGCAGAAATTGCTGGTGTATTTGTAGGAAAGCTATCTGTCGCCAGTAACATAGAGTGAAGATTGTTGGCAAAATCAATATATCTATGAATGTCATAATTTTCTAACATAACTTCATTAAATTGTCTTATTTCTTGTAAATCATAGTCCGGATAATTATTTGAAAGGAGAGCTGGCAAAAGATCATGGGTCGCTATATTCGCCGCGATACCAGTGTTAAATGCTTTCCTCAGTCTATTCATATGTGCAATAGAAAACTGAGTGTCTGCGTCCAATAAATGGCATATTATATCTTCTGAATCGGGAACAGATGCATGTGCTAGTTCAATCAATTTTCTTCTTAATTTGCCAAAATGTATGCTTGGTAAATCGGGGGTATATATACTACGAAATTGTGGACCATCTATAAGTGTCAGGGCTTGGGTCGCAATATCCTCAGGATATTGCGAAATAGTACCAGTATCACCCTTTTGTATGGCTTGTAACAATTGATACAGTTCTTGATTTTGTTCTTTTATTTGTTGAGGTGCCCCAGAATGATGATTTATAAGAGTTAAAAATCCTATTTGGCGCGCATGATTGTTTCTTTTTAGCCCATTTGCGATATCTAAAACACGATAATCTGCTCGTAGTGGTAATAAAATCAGATCTGTTAATGGGCCTTCAAAAGGCTCTATTTCTAATTGTCTTCTTTCGAATTCTTGGGATAGCATTTCTGAAGTATAGCAAATATTATAGGCTTATCAAGTGATATTGATGCAGATCTTATGTATAACTTTTTTGTTATAATATATTTATGGATTCGGAACTTAAACTACAACTTAAATCAATGAATTTGAAAATAACAGATTCGCGGAGGGCTCTTCTAAAAATATTGTCAGAGACAATAAAACCTTTAGATGTTGAAGATATGAAGATTTTACTTAAAAAAGCAGATATTTTTGCTGATCAAGCAACTATCTATAGGATATTAAAAGCATTCGCAGAAAAAAACATTGTCCGCAAGATATCCCTCTATGAAGGTAAGACGCATTATGAACTTACAGACAGGCCTCATCATCACCATATAGTCTGCACATCGTGTGGTACTATACAGGATATAGAAGAGTGCGGCATGGAGAAAATGGAGCGAGAAATAGAGACAAAAACAGGATTTACTGTACAGTCTCATTCATTTGAATTATTTGGTATATGCTCTTCGTGTAAAAAATGAAACAATATTTTGGTTCTCAAACTGAAAAAGCACAACAAAATTTCCCCTTTTCACTGGCTCCTGTGGCATTAGAGTTGATTTACGCTTTAGCAGAGATCAAAAAAGCAGCTGCATTGTCAAATAAAAATACAGATTCGTTAGCTCCAAATATTGCAGATACCATCTCCACCGTTTGTGATGAAATATTGGAAAAAAAGTATGATACGCAGTTTGTTACGTGTTCATTACAAGGGGGTGCTGGCACTTCGATAAATATGAATGTCAATGAAGTTATTTCGGCCAGGGCAACAGAGTTATTAGCAAAAAAAAATAAACCTGTCGTAGTCCATCCAAATGATCATGTCAATCTTCATCAATCAACCAACGATGTTAATCCCTCGGCCTTAAGAATTCTGTGTATACGTTTGGGGAATTCACTTATTGAGGCGGTTGGCTCACTAGTGTCTATGTTGGAAACAAAAGCAAAAAAATACAAAAAGGTAAGAAAATTGGGCAGAACACACATTCAGGACGCGGTACCCACAACAGTGGGTGAGGAATTTTTGGCATATGCGGCAATTATAGAACGAGATTGCAGACGTATTTTAAATGCGCTCGATTATATGTATGAACTGAATCTAGGAGGCACCGCCATAGGCAATAAAGTAAACAGTTCCGATGAATATATTGAGGCTCTATATAGACATTTAAAGGATATAACACATCTTAATCTTAAGCCCGCAAAAAATATGATGGCGCTCACGAGTAGTGCAACCGATTTTTGTACGTTAAGTAGTTCAATACATCTTCTATTTATAGATCTTTCAAAAATAGCTTCAGATATACGCTTTTTAAGTAGTGGTCCGCGAGGTGGTATAGGTGAAATTCATTTGCCTGAATTACAGGCAGGGTCTTCAATTATGCCAGGAAAAGTAAATCCGGTGATTCCTGAGGTAATAAATCAAGTATATTATTTTATTTCAGGTAAACATTTGAGCATTACTCAGGCTGCTGCTAGTTCGCATTTGGAATTAGCTATTATGTTCCCGGTTGTTTCAGATGCACTTATCTGTGAACTCAACATTGCACAAGAAGCTATAAATCTTTTTAAAGATAAATGTATAGAAACTTTGGAAGTTGATGAAAAAAGGTGTGAAGAGTTGCTTGAGAAAAGCTCTGCCTATGCAACTTTATTTACAAAAAGATTGGGATATGATACGGTTTCATCTGTAGTAAAAGAATCGCAAGTATCTGGTAAAACATTTCATCAAATTATCATAGATACACATCTTCTAACAGAAGAAGAATTTGATAGTATCCTTCAATAGGTTATATTAAATAGCGTGGTGTTTTTTTATCTAGCAACTGATGTATTATTTCATCAAATGGCACTGTTGCAACACATACTACTTTATCAGCTCCTCCATAGTACACAAAGAGCGTCTTATCAATGACAATGTTTCCACAGGGAAAAACAACATTGGGTACAAGTCCATGGCGCTCAAATGATAATTGAGGCTCCAGTAAAGGATAATCAAGACGTGAAATGACCTTTGAAGGTTTCTCAAGATCAAGAAGCATTGCGCCCACTCTATATTCATGATCAATTTTTCCGACACCATGATAAAGCATAAACCAACCATGCTCGGTCTTTATAGGAGGAGCGGCTAGACCTACTTTTTCTGCCTCCCAGTATCGTTCTCGAAGAGGTATATATTCCATGCATCTAAGCCAAGTATTGCCGTCAAATTGTTCAAGAGAATCAACATAATCTATAACAATATCATTATCGATTCGATGAAAAATAACATATTTATCATTTATCTTATCGGGGAAGATACAGGCATCTTTATCATCTATCCCGGGAGGTGAAATAAGCACTGGCTCTCTCCATAACCAGCGACCGGCATGAAAATCTTCTTTCTTGATAGAAGACATCGCCACTCGAGGAGGATGGACCCCATCGTAAGCTGTATATAAAACATAAATTGTGTCACCAATGACTGTGATACGCGGATCTTCAGCCCCCGAACCTACATTCTGTTTTGCCTTTATTTCGAAATCATTGCGTGGTAAATAGATAGGCATAGTAAGTCGTTCGGTTATAGTAAAACCGTCTTTTGACTGAGCATATCCCATAGAGGAAGTGCCATCGTTGGAAATTGCCCGATACACAATATGAGCAATACCATTGTTATAAAATGCCGCCGGATTTAGTACCGCCTCTGATTCCCATGCATGATCGTGTATGGGTTCTAAAATAGGATTATGAGGATATTTCTGAAGTTTGGGAGGAGTGACACCTGTCAATCTAACACGTTTGAGAATATCATCTAAAGGAGCAGAAGCTCGACAACAGCTGGTATCTGCGGCCCCATAATACATATATACGGTATTATCTTCAAGTAAAGCGCCAGATGGAAAAACAATATGAGGCACCATTCCTTCATGTTCATATTTGGCTTGTGGTATAAGCAGGGATTCATGCACACGACCAATTACTTTTCTAGGATCGTTCGAATCAAGGAGAACTGCTTCAATTCGGAACGTTCTAAATGTTTCATGGAAATAATTATAAATATAGGCATAAATCATTAGCCAACCATGAGGAGTCTTTATTGGCATGGCTCCAACTTCAATTTGGTCGCTATTCATTCGTTGAAGAGGGATAATATGCTCATCAATATGCATGTACCAATCTCTCCAGTAGTTTTCATCCCAGATTTGTTCTAAAGAATCAAATGTCGCAT
>CAZPYR010000009.1:23792-30347 GCA_964590815.1 uncultured Gammaproteobacteria bacterium
AGGGGGAATGTCAGTATGAGCAGTAAGAATAGCTGCATATTTTCCATTTATTTTCTCTGGGAACAAGGTCATCGCTTTTGCATTAAAAGGTGTGACCAAATGACGTTCTGTTATTGTCTTTAAATCTTTGCTCAGAGCAACTGCAATTTTGATTCCTTGAGGAGTTGGTGGAAATTCAGAAAGAGCTGTATAAAAAATAACATACGTGTCATCAATAAATGTAACCCGAGGATCTTCACAACCAAACTTTTCCCACGGTTCTATTGGTGTAATAAGCGGCGTTCGATCTATAAAATTGGTGCCATTTTCACTTTTAGCATATCCAACCGACGACATCATTAATTTTTTGCCATCAATCACCATTTCTTTGGAAATGGCACGATAAAATAAATGATATAAGTTGTTGGCTTTTACTATAGAACCATTAAAAGAAGCCATAGCTTCCCATAAATGTGTTGGGTCTGGTGACAAAAGAGGGTTATGTGGATCACGACGAAAATCGAGCATAGTTACATTACTTTATTGATAATAACTGGGTCAAGTTTTGTTATATCAGCATACTTGAGTTCTCGTAAAAATTCATCTAGATTTGCGGTTGCGACACAGACATAGGAATCAGCACCGCCGTAATATACATACAAAGTATCCTCTTTAATAATTGCTCCGCATGGGTATACCACACCTGATTTAAAACCATCATTTTCATATGCTTCAACGGGCTCGAGGATAGGAGCATTAGAGCGATGAAGTACTTTTGAAGGATCATTTAAGTCCAGCAACATTGCGCCAATTTTGTATCTTCCAGAATCTTGATTCCCGACAGATTGATAAATGAGCAACCAGCCATCTTTAGTTTTAAGTGGAGGTGCTCCAGCTCCTATCTTGCGGCTATCCCACATATTGGGACGAGGACTAATCTTATGTTCTCCTTTGAGCCACGACGTACCGTCAAACGCAAGTGTATCGACATAGTCAATAAGAATATCTGGATAAATACGATGCATAATCACATATTTCCCATTTATTTTTTCAGGAAAGATAACGGCGCTTTTATCTACTACCCCGGGAGGAGAAATAAGTACTGGCTTTTCCCATAGCCATCTTTGGCTCAGGAAATCTTTTACAGCAATTGAAGAGAGTGCAACCCGAGGAGGCGAGTATCCGTCAAAAGCAACATAGGTAAGATAAATACGATCGTCGATACGTGTTGCTCGAGGATCTTCACATCCGCCATATCCACCACCAGATACATAGTAATGTTCTACTTTAGTCGGTTTGATAGTACCTTTATACTCAAAATCCTCTTTGGGGATATAAGCCGGCTCATCATGACGAATATCAAAATTAATACCATCGGAACTGCTTGCGTATCCGAGAACAGAAACATAATTATAACCTTGGGCTCTATATAGCAGATGCACTTTACCATCCTCATAAAGTGCCGCAGGGTTAAATGTATTAAACGCTTCCCAGTGGTTATCTTTATTGGGAGAAAGTATGGGGTTTTCCGGGGCTTTATATAAGTCTAATGAAATATTTTTTGTTTTATATCCACCAAATAAATTGTGGTGAGAATAAACGACAGCATAAATACTCTCTCCCTTAATCCCCCAGTATGAAATTACTACACCTTCTCGTTCTATCACTCCAATAGGATAGACATCTTTCCCGTTCCAATTTTCTTCCTGTTGCCATACAGGCTTTGCTGATCGCCACAATAATACATGTGGATTGTCCTTATCAAATAAGGCTGATCCTACCGCATATTGTGTCTTGCCTTTTATTTTCGTTTTTGCGTGATAAATCAGCAGAATTCCTTTTTTTGTAGTCATAACATGCTCTATCTCAATATCTCCAGAATCAAAATGATCGGAGCGTGAGGGAAGTATGTCCTCTTTAATAATTTTAAAGGTTTGCAGATCTTGAGAGAGTGCTAGTGAGATATGTTTTTCTCCCACAAATACACAATGCTTGCCATCATATTTATAGTCTGGAATCCGTATTGCGGTACTTGCTAGATTTGTGACTTTTAATGAATATTCAAGTTGTAATGGATCGGTAGTTTGTAAACTGCGGATAATATGTTTCCTACCCACTTTTTTTTTGTAAAACAAATGTATAGAAGATTTGTCTTTTGAAAATTGAAAGTCAGAGCAAGCGCTTACATCTTCACATTGTTTATAGTTTGTGATAGTCAAATTCTGACGAAACACGCTGAAATCGTATCCATCAGGGCTTCGTGCTATGTTAAAAGTATCGTTAGCATTCTGAGAGGATCTAAAATATAAATAGATGTTTTTATGATGAGCGTAGACGCCAAGGCCATATAAACCACCAGACCGAACGGTCGCCTTTTTCTTTAAAAATGTTAAAAGGTCTTTAAGAGGTCCAACAATAGGCATGCAATAAAAAACTGATGTATATACTTACTCTATAGATAACGTGAAAATTTTTCAAGGACATTTATATACAGGTCTCTTACAATATTGACAGTATCTTTTTAGAGCCATATACTAAATATATGGAGATTTTTACAATTATATCTTTAGCACTTTCAATCTATGCGTTAGTTAAAATTGGTAGGATAGAATCGCAGTTGAAGAAAACTTCACCACAAGCTCCTGATGATTTTTCTGCAGAGCAAAACAGTACCGTGATAGAGACCAACGCTAATATAGACCCCGCTAAAAAATTGACGCTTCAGGTAGATGAGCCTGGTACAATTGAAAAATTTATAAGCTGGTATGTGAAAGATTGGCCTTTGAAAACGGGGGCACTTTTCATTTTACTTGGATTTATATGGCTCACTACTTATGCATTTTTGAATAACTGGATAGGAGAAACTGGAAGGATAACCTTTGGCCTTATCGCAGGAGCCCTGATTCTATACGGCGGTGAATTGCGGTTGCGTATAGTAAAAAGTCAGGGTATTACATTGGTTGGTTTGGGCTCTTCGGTAATGGTTGTTACCGTATATGCAGCTCAAAATTTATATCAAATGTTCCCGCCACTTGTTGCGCTTTGTATAATAATGCTGGTGATGGTGCTTATTGCGGTGATAAGCCTTCGTCATAAGCAACTGCCACTGGCTGTGATGAGTATTATCATTGCGGGTGTTGCGCCAGCACTCATAGGTTCTTCGGAAAAAAACATTGTTGGACTTTATAGCTATTTACTCGCCATAACTATTGGTGTTGTATGGCTTGCTCGATATAGTAAATGGCGTATTCTATTGTTGTTATCACTTTTTATTGTCAGTATTTACAGTTTGGAGTATTTTTTTTCAAATGCACAGACGTTACTTTCATATCAAACTCCGCAAGATGTCCTTATGTTAAGATTTTTTGCGCTTACATTTATTGGCATCTATTTTCTCACCACACTTGCAAGCATAGTCACCAATCGTAAAGCCACAATGATAGATTTGCAGAGCGCGATAGCAGTTGGGCTTTTTACAATGGCGTGGATTAATGGATTGGTTCATGAGGAGTATAAAGCATTTATTATTGTTTCAGCTTCTTTGCTTTTTGCTCTTGGATCGTATGCTACGTTTGTCTATACAAAACTAAAAGAGCCTGTGTATGCTTATACAGCAGTTGCAGTCGTTATGTTAGCAGTGGCAACTGGATATGCATTTGATGGGCCTGTTCTTGCTATTGCTTTTGCTCTTGAAGCATTCATTTTGCCGATAGTTGCAATTGAATTGTTTGGTTTGGAAATAGGTAAATATATGTTTTTTTATTATACTTTGCCCTTTGTTGTATCTTTATCTACTTTTGATTCTTCATCTTGGAACCAGGGGCTGCTCCAAAACGACTTCTACTCATTAACAGTCGTAACGCTTTCGTTTTTACTATCAGGGATGTATTTTTATTATAAAGAGAAAGATAAAGCCACACAAATACACACAATTAGCTTGTTTATTTTAATAACTGGTTGTGTCTATGGATTAATATGGATTTGGAAAGTTTTTCATTCATTATTTAGCGCAGAATACTTAGCCCGTATGGTTACCCTACTTGTGTATTCTTTAATAGGCTTGCAAGCCTATGTAAAAGGAGAACATGATAATCGAAAAATTTTATATCGATTTGGTATGGCCTTGCTTATATTTGTTGTGGCACGACTACTTGTTGTTGAGGTCTGGGATATGCAGCTTGCAATGCGAATCGTGACATTTTTTGTTATTGGTTTATTATTTATTGGTTCAGTACTTATTAAAAAAACAGGTAAGTCAAATCCTTTAGAAAAATGAGAAAAAACATTCTAGTTATATTCCTAATAGTCTTCTATTATTTCATGATCAGAAAAGTATCTGCAGAGGAGAGTATGCTGTATAAATATCAATCTACCCCGACTCCAACGTTTACACAAGAGCAAGTATTTTCATTATTTCGAACGGTAGCTTCCATTGATAATTTGAATCTTACCGTCCCAACAGTTATAGAAGCTTCTATCAATAATATAAACGAGCAGTCCATAGCCATTCGAGAAGTGGAAACCAACAATAGACAGCCGCTCGTTTTTATAAGCAAAACATCATCTACGCCTTACACTATTACGACAAAATCAAATGGATATAATACAGGCGTACTTCATGATGAGAATGTGTCTACTTTCCTTGAGTTTCCTGTATTAAGTAGTAATACTATTTCAAATAGTGAAGTTTCGTTACTCTTTCATTATGTATCTCAAATTGAGACTTCCCAGTTGCAGTTTACTCTAGATAAGAATGTGTCTCTGCCTGAGTATGTGGAAGTTTTTGTATATAAAAATGGTCAGCGCATAACAGTACTATCAAAACAAAAAATTGGCAGTAACATATTGCAATTTCCTCAATATACAACTTCAGAGCTGGAAGTAGTATTCTATTATTCTCAACCTCTTCGTATTTCAGAGATTGGTTTTACTGAAGTGCAACCGTCTTACTCTTCTCGATATTTGCGATTTTTAGCAAGGCCAGGGTATTCTTATGAGATTTATAAGGATGCTGATGTCATGGTCCCTTATCAATATCTTTCTGAAGCCGGTAATTTATATGAGGAAACTATTAATATTAAAACATTAGGAAATATTATTTTTAATGCAAACCCCAGGTATATTCCATCAGATCAAGATAGAGACGGTATTTCTGACGCTCAAGATAATTGTGTTACAACAGCAAATACAGACCAGTCTGACATAAATAATAATCGCCGTGGTGATGCGTGTGAAGATTTTGATTTAGACGGCGTGATAAATGCTGTTGATAATTGTCCTGATAAACCCAATAGTCTGCAACAGGATAAAGATAGTGATGGGCGTGGCGATCACTGTGACGATGAGGAAAGCCGACTTGTAGAACGCTGGAAATTTTTACCATGGATTGGTATTGGAGTCGGATTTGGCGTCGTAATACTACTTTTTAAGCTTACGCTTCGACATGAAGAGAAAAATATTTAGATAGTTGGGACTTCGAATGAATCCAACAATCTCCAAAAGAAATAAACAAAGATACCAAACCCTATAAGAGCAAGCACAATTATGCCACACCAAATAAAGACACGTTGCAGTGGGGTCTTTGTAGCTCGTAGTTGAATATCAAAACCTTGAGCCCAGAAGAGGACTGCATGAAAAAGATCAAAAAAAAATCGGCGGAAGAAATTCATAACAGTCTGCATACATGTATTGTACTAAAATTTGTTATCATAAAAGACAGAATCATACTATGAAATTATCTCTTCTATATACAAGTTTAAATGAACATCGTTTGAAATTTATATTTAGTTTTTTTATCTTGATTTTTATTTCAGCTTTTTTAGCTACAAAAATTTTTGCTCAACCTGCGCAATACTGTGCTAAAAAATATATAGGTGACGCTGACTGTAAATCAGATTCATCAGGAAAGGCGGTGACTATCCTAGATAATGCAATATGGTATAGTGAGTTTATAGGTGGTTGTAGCAGTGCCAACATTGTCGGTTGTAGTAATGATACTGATGGAAATGGCTATGCGATGGATGCTAATTTTAATTATCCTGGGACAAGTTATATTTCCACTGACAATAAAGTTGATGTTTTTGATTATGCGGTATGGATACAGGGTTTTTTAGCTGATACGGGAGGTGCGGTATCTCCAACGATCACTCCTGTTGTAACAAGCGGTATTACGCCGTCTACAACTATTAGTGTTACCCCTACAATAGGTATGACCACAATTACGCCAACACAGGCTCCAGCTACGGGTGCAGCTTTTCCTGAAGCAGAAGGGTTTGGAGCTCAATCAAGAGGAGGAAGAGGGGGAAAAGTCATATATGTATCAAATCTGAATGGGAGTGGTGCTGGTAGTTTCAGAGAGTGCGCTTTATCAAGCGGTGCAC
Source organism: uncultured Gammaproteobacteria bacterium (assembly GCA_964590815.1). Taxonomy (GTDB): domain Bacteria; phylum Patescibacteriota; class Microgenomatia; order UBA1406; family GWC2-37-13; genus CAZMJG01. The sequence goes on from CAZPYR010000009.1 coordinate 30,152, forward strand.
GAACTTGTATTTTTCGAGTCACAGGGACTATTAACTTAGGTGGAGATATCATTATCTCTAACCCCTTCCTTACCGTGGCAGGGCAATCAGCACCTGGTGATGGGATAGCTTTTACTGGCGGTACAATCAGTATCCGTACCAATAATGTTATTATGCGCTATTTCCGGACGCGCAATTCTACAGATGGTATTAATAT
>CAZPYR010000010.1:0-28536 GCA_964590815.1 uncultured Gammaproteobacteria bacterium
GAACAATACTAGGCGCTATATAAGCTCCCGGTTGACCCCAATAAGGGAAAAAATCCGTGCCTTGTACATTATAGTTTGCTGCGTCAGTAAAAACAGATACCACATCCCATGCATTTCTTGCTGGAGGAGTTGGGGCTGCTGTAGTTGGAGGAGGGATTTCACTAGCTGGAGACTATATTAGTGACTTTACAGGAACTGGACTTTCAAATGCAGGCGGCACTCTGAGTCTCAACAATACAGGAGTAGCCGCAAATACCTATGGCAGTGCTACGCAAGTACCTGTCTTTACAGTCGATTCACAAGGGAGAATAAGTAGTGTCACCAATACAGCAATCAATGCAGATAATTATCAGCGATGGGTCTTTAATGCAGCAGGAACGGCAACAAGTATTACTTCAGGTTCGACGGTATCTTTTGCAGCAAGTACTGGCATAGGTTTGAGTAATACCGCCGGTTCAGTGACATTGTACAATAGTGGCGTAACTTCGCTTGTAGGTACAACCAATCAGGTCACAGCGAGTGCTTCAACAGGTGCTGTCACCTTGTCATTACCACAAAACATACACACAGGCGCAACAGTGCAATTTGGTCAACTTGGTATCGGCATGACTGCTGGCTCATTTGGACTCAATGTAGCAAATACCGCATGGCTTCGAGGCGGTACAGGTTCTTCTGGTTTGTATGTCAATGCAAGCGGCAATGTGGGCGTAGGTACCACAACCCCAGCTCAACTCTTCCAAGTAGGCGTAGGGGCTACACCCGCTTTTGTAGCGACCGTGAATGGTAATGTAGGTATCGGTCTCACCACACCATCTAGTTCATATAAACTTGACATACTGTCAAGTAATACCAATGGCATACTGAATATGACAGGAAATAGTATCACGAGTGGAACAGCCGTAAATCTCACGCTCAACGGCCTTTCTACAGGAACTGGCTTTAATATCTCATCAACTTCGACGGCTTTGACTAGTGGAAGATTATTAAATTTAGAATGGGCGCCTTCAGGCACGGCCACTGCTACCGGAGATTTATTTAGGCTCAATATTGGAGCAAATGGTACTCTCACGGGCAATGTTTTTGCTTTATACAACAATGATTCAGATCTCTTTAAAGTAAGTACTGCTAAAATCACGTCTGCTGTACCTCATGAATTTACAGCAGCTGGAGATGTAAGTATCGCCAATGATTTGATATTTACAGATCAGATTTCCAATAATATTCAGTCATATGGACCTCTCACTATAGAGTCGGGAGAACCTTTTGAAAATCAAAATTTGACCCTTCGTACATTTGGTACTGGAGGAATCGTGATGGAATTGGGCGGTAGTAACAAAAATGTATATTTTGATGGTTCCTCAGGCAATGTCGGTATCGGCATAACTTCACCTATTACACCACTTCATGTCTATCGTGATTCAAATGGTGCTCCTGTACGTTTCCAAGATACCGATGGGTACTGCGAAATCAACCCAACCTCAACGACCTGGACATGTACATCAGATCAGAGTCTTAAGAAAGATATAACCAATTTGCCATCAACTTCAATTTTGGAAAAGTTAAAACAAGTGCAAGGCGTATCATTTAAATGGAAAACACAAAAAGATGATGAGTTGAGATACGGATTTATTGCGCAACAAGTAGAAGGAGTATTCCCGGAACTTGTACAGACAGATGATACTGGTATTAAATCAGTAGCGTACGGAGGATTTACCCCGTATTTAGTTGAGGCACTGAAAGCTCAAGATGATAGTTTCTCTCAGTTTAAATTGAATACGACGGGAGAAATTACTGATATACAAACTCAATTACAGGAGATAGATAATAGTGTCGTGACAACGCAAGAATTTGATGGCTTGCAAGGTGACGTAGAGGTGTTGAAGAAAAAATATGAAGATCTTTCCGACTCGATGGATGAAATGCTTGAAAAAGTTGATGTCAATACCATTTCTTCACTGGTACCAACAGTGAAAGAATTGGCCCTCAGAGCTCAACTTGCCGATGATAAAATGGCCTCATTGTCTGCGCGGATTACCTTCCTGGAAGATAATTTGCTTGCAAGTAGTGGAGAAGCAGTATTGGGAGCGCAGTCAGATGGGTCGCTGGCTACAAGTTCAGCTATATTATCTGCACTTTCAGTAACGGGTGAAACCAATCTGTATGATCTTGGGATAAGTGGTAGCATCAATGCCGGATTACTTACTATAAATGGTTTTGATGATAGCTTGTCGCAGCCTGCCGCGACCATCAATACAATTGGCGGCCCGCTCAAGATTCAGTCACTTGGTCTGGAAAGTGTAGATTTTATGGACGGTAAAGTGTCTATAGATCCTCAGGGAAATATGAAAGTTCTGGGCAAGTTGGTCGCAGATGTGGTGCGTACCAAAAAACTTGAGATCATTGAGCCAGTCAAGGCTTCAGAAGAAAATAATTCAAAGGAGCAAAAGAGTATCGGCGAATCAAAGCTTGTGGCAGGTGAATCTGAAATTCTTATTGAAACGCCTTCAGTGACTAATGCTTCCAAAATATATGTAACATTTAATGGAGAATATGCTCCAGCAACAAGATACTGGATCTCAGAGAAAGTAAAAGGCAAGTCTTTTACCATAAAGCTTGATGCTGCAGTAGATGCAGACGTAGATTTCAGCTGGCTTATAGTGAACTGATATAATACTACTTCTATGGATATAGAACGGTGTTATATGAAACAAATGTACTGTACAGAATCTGGGATTCTTGATGCACGAGTAAAAGAGTTTAAGGCGGCGATAGAAAAGAACCCCATGGAATGCTCGGAAGGTCTTCTGGAAGACTATTTTGGCATAAGCGATCCCTATGCTCGAGCCTGGTACACCATGCACAAAGAGATGATTTCAGGAGGATCGATATTTACAGAAAATGAGCTTGCAGGATATGCATGTTTTTATCGTAGCCTCGCACATGCTTGGACTATACGACAGCAAATTAATGGGGTAAATTTTAACCCTAATTTTTTTGATAATGCAGAATGGGAAGAAGTATATAATGCCTTAGATCCAATACAAGTAAGAAGAGTAGTGGATTACTGTGTGACATATAATGATCACAGAGATAATGCATACAGGCGTATTGCTAATTATATTCGTACCAGTCAAACATGGAGCATGAAAAATATATATGCAATGGAACATATTGATGAATCTACACAGAAGCATGAACTCACGGAATTTCAACAAGGCCTAGATATTGCTTGCGCACGGTGGCAAGTATTAAGCACACTAGGCTAGCTGTGTACAGCCTTTACAATAGCAGCAGCATCAATTTCTTCATACTTCAAAAGTTCCTCAGGCTGACCTGACCTCGGTATTTTAGATACGGCTAGATGAGTAAATTTGACTTGCAAGCCATCTAGAGCACGATGCACTGCATCACCCAATCCGCCATCTGGGTAATGGTCTTCTACGACTATTACATGGCCTGTACGACGACCATATTGCTCGATTGTCTTGGAATCAAGAGGTTTTATAGAATATGCATCTATAATGGCGATAGAAATACCTTCCTGTTTAAGTTTATCGTAGGCTTTTATTGCTTCATGGAGTGTGATACCAGCAGTTACAATTACAGCCTTATCTTCATCTGAAGATTTGACAATCTTTGAACCACCGATTGGGAATTCTTCCGAATGACTATACAGAATAGGTGTTTTTTCTCGCGTTAAACGCATATAAGAAATACCTTTATGAAGTCTCATTTGATCTACGAGTTTTATCGTAGATATGGCATCGGAAGGGTAGAGCACTGTTGAATCTAGGATGCTTCGCATCATGGCAATATCTTCAAGAGCCATTTGTGACGATCCATCAACACCTATAGACACACCTGCGTGAGATCCGACAATCTTAATATTTGCTTCTGAATACTGAGCCATACGAATCTGGTCAAATGTTCGAGTCAAAAATGCGGCAAAACTTGAGGCAAACGGAATATATCCAATTTTAGACATGCCAACGGCTGCTGAAATCATATTTTGTTCAGCAATATACATTTCATAAAAGCGTTCTGGAGAGACTTCTTTCATTTTTTCGGCGTATGTAGAATTTGAAGTTTCAGCGTCAAGGGCAACTACATTTGTATCAACAGATATTAGTTTCAAGGCTTCACCATAAGCTTCTCTGGTGGCCATGGGTTTACTAATAGCTGTAAGATCGTAGTTATTGGGTGCGGAGTTGTGAGATGCAAGTTCTATTTTTTCAGGAATTTTTACATCACCACTCACGTCAGTTTGAATTGTTCCTAGTTCTTTTATTGCTTCTTCAAGCATTTCTTTGGTAAGTGGTTTTCCATGCCATCCATCTTTGTCTGCTATTGAGGAAATGCCAGCTCCTTTTTGGGTTTTGGCGATAAACATAGTGGGCTTACTGCTATCGACATTTGCAAGTTGTTTAAAAGCCTTCTGTACTTCTTGCAAATCATTTCCCTTTTCTATGACAATCGTATTCCAGCCAAACGAGGCAATACGATCTTGATATGACTGAGTGTTCCATTCTAGCATTGTAGCTCCTCGCTGACCAAGTCTATTGGCATCAAGAAATCCTATGAGGTTATTCAATCTGTAGTGAGATGCGAGTTGCATTGCTTCCCATACTTGTCCTTCCGCAGTTTCAGAATCTCCCATAAGCACCCATACATGAGGTTCTCTCGTAACTTGTATCTTTTCACTTTTCACCTTTAATTTTATAGCCAGTGCCATACCTACACCTACAGAAAGACCTTGTCCAAGAGATCCGGTAGAAACGTCAACAAACGGAATTTTTGGAGTCGGATGTCCTTCCAATCGTGAATCAAACTGACGTAATGTCAGCAGCTCTTCATATTTGAGTTGTCCGGCTGCATGATAAAGTGCATATAAAAGGGGAGAGGCATGACCTTTTGAGAAAATTAAACGATCGTTTAATTCATAACTCGGATTTTGAAAGTCATAATGATAATATCCTTCAAAAAAAAGAGTCGTCATAAGCTCTACAGCAGAAAGCGATGAGGAAGGGTGTCCAGAGCCTGCTTGAGTTGTCATGGTAACAATATCATAGCGAATGAGGCGGGTTAGCTCTTGAATCTTTTGTGTATGCATATGTGAAAAGTATATCAATAATGGACTACATTGTACTAAAGAAAAATATCACGTGTAATATTCATAGTATTTATTACAATAAAAGAGTATGGATGCATATAGCGAAAGTAGTACTCCTTCTCAACCAGCAGAAACAAATGCCTTTGATAAATATCGTGTCGCTCAAGAACTTTTTGAGGGCAAAATAGTGGCTATCTCTGAACAGGCGAAAAAAACAAGTGCGTACGATCCATTATTGGCAAAGGGAATTGAGGGAGGCCTGGCAAAAGAATATACATATGTAGATCCAGCAACTGGTGAATCTTTAAAAGCTGCTCCAGTTGGCATGTTAAACAGAAATAGTTTTATGTATGTCGTTAATAATTATGTTAAGGATCACGGGGTAGATGCTGTCCAGTTTGCTGTACTCGATATTGCGGCAGTAAGACAAATGGATATATTGGGAGCTGCCGATTATAACCTGAATAGAATTGCGAAGCTTATCACAGACCATTGCAAGAGATACAGTACTCTTCCTTTACTTGAATGTAGATACGGAGGCGATGAGTTTGCCGTGGCTATATTGGGTAAACTCACTCCACAACAACAGGAGGAATTTAATTCATTTCAACAGTCATTACAAAATGAACTAGCAACTATTAGGTGGAATCGTAAAGCCGAGGAAGATGGTACTGTTATATCAGAATCGATTTCCAGCAAATTTGAACATAGCGAAACATTTGGTTCTCCAATCGGTGACAAATTATATTCACTATATCTCCAACGTGGAGTAATTTTACCTAAAAATGAGATTAATAAGATGTTGCGGGAAATGTTTATCACGCAGTTACAACATAATATAAGTATTGAAGATCAGTTGAAACGTATAGCCAAGAAACCTCATGAATATCCGGCAGAATTTGTATCAATGGATAGTAGGTTAGAATATCATCGAAAAAAACACCACGAGTATCAAACGGCCATAGATGCTGCAATACAGGCTGATGGAAAATCTGGTGGCACAAAAAACCGAGAGTTTGTCCTAGAGTTTATCGAGCAGGTAGTATACGATCAGTTGCTCGATGATGATATTCTTACGTTCGCCGATTTTATGGATCATTATAGTGAAAAGGCTTTCGCAGACGTCATTGCGGTTGAGGGAAAATTTTTGAAAGAAGCAAATAAGCTCAACTATCTACAAGGTGACAATGTAAAATTTGGGCTCTGGGATAGTATAAAAAGAGTGCTGCCAGCAGATACACTTTCACATCTAACGGTAGCCAATCGGGCAGGATCCTTTTTATTGGGTATCAATAAAGATACACCTGCGCAAGATGTGCTAAAAATTTCAGAAGCCTTTAAAAGTCTGAACACTGCGAAAATAACTATTCGTGGAAATACCATTGATGTGCCGCTTGGCATTGCATTTGAATCAACGTTAGGTAATATTCAGGGATTATCCGCAGGTCAGAAAGTAGGACATTTGAGGGAGGCATCTGATGATTGTTGGTACGGGCAACTTGCCACGGCAATAGATACCTTGCAACTCAGTCCGGGAGAATTAAAAGATATTATTGACACCAATACATATTCTGGCATACCTGATATAGGAGAAACGACAACAGAAGGACTACATGTCTTGTTTTATAAAGGTGAATATACGTTTAATCATTTGTTGCATGCATTCTTTAATGAGCCCAAGAGGATAAAAGAACGAAGGGAAAAAATGCAAGGAGCCGTGAGACAGCCACAAAAGCATTTTTTTGATATGCCAAGTGTAATGGAAAAAAAGGAAGCCTAATCAGCGTGTCACTTCGTATGAACGAACCTGTTTCAAAAGTCCCGCGGCGTATTCATTGGTTTCAAAATGTTGGCGTACAGGCTCAATAAGTTTGTCGAGTAAATCTACGACCGTATTTTTTAAATCAATAGGATGAATTGCTTTGCTTGCATATTGTGCCTCAAGTTCATCATAGGAGTGTAATACTACATTCCCACCAAATTTTTCCGGTCTTTCAATAGTAATTTTTTCATATATTTCAAAAAGTATATATTTACAGTATTCAAGGATCGGATTTTCAGCAATATCTCCTTCGGGACCATAGGCTTTCATGATCTTTCGTTTTATATCCTCTCGTGTATCTGTCATATAAATTGCAGTATCTGGTTTAGATTTAGACATTTTTAGTGCGATGGTGCGACTTGCTTTATCGGCGCCTTCAGTGTCTATGGGTTTACCAAGGCCCATAAGCATATGGTGGCTTACTACTACTGGTTTCCAAAATCCAAGCTGTGGACCAATCTCACGGGCCAGCATATTTACTTTGCGTTGATCCATACCGAGTTGTGTTATTTTGGCACCCAAGAGAAAAATATCAGCACATTGCATACAAGGGTAGATTATTTGTGCCGCAGTAAGATCAGAGGTTTCATCTCTCCCCATGATTTCTGCAGTACGTATAAAGCGCTTAATTGAGTTGGTTTTTGAAATTTGTAGTACCAATTTCCAGTAGTCAGGATTTTTGACTAAATCCGAAACCCACACAAACTCTACATTTGATAAATCCATACCACTAGCTTTCCAGACTTCGATGAAATATTTGCCCGTTGTTTGGATTTTTTCAAGGTCGCCCCCCATTTTATTGTTTGCCCATCCATGCCAATCGGCTACCAGCATTTTAAACTTTACACCTGCTTTGGTCATTTTATTCACATTAATAGTACGAAGAATTCCTTGGGCAATATGTATTTGGCCTGATGGTTCAAATCCATCGTAAGCAATAAGTTGCTCATCAGATTTAAGCAGAGAAACTAAATCTTCCTGGGTGATTATTTCTTCTCCCACCTCTTGTATGAGGGAGAGTCGCTCATCAAGTGTCATATTCCTGTATTATATCAGGTTTCAAAAAAGGTCGGACCCACTTTGAGAATTGGGTCCGACCTTATATTGTTACTAACTATTACATTGCAACTGCCGCGCGGTCTGCATATAAAGCTTTCTCATTTACTCCTTGTTCTGCGAGTTTAGAAAGTTTTTTATCTGTTTTTTCTTCTTCATCAAGCGTTTTCTTGAGAAGTTTTTCTGCATCCTTTTCGCCAAGCATTTTGGCATATACAATAGCGCAGCCATATGCTGCTATTTCATAATGCTCAACTCGCTGCATGTCTGCAATCATGGCAGCATCTAGGGCTTCTGGAGTAGTATCCGCTGCTAAGATTTCGTCTGCTTCCTCAAGAATCCCTTGAATACCTTTGCATACTTTGCGTTTTGCCGGGATACCTGTTGATTCAAATATCTTTTCCAAACGCTCAATTTGAGTTTCAGTCTCCTCAAGATGGTCTTGCGTCGCTTTTTTTAGCTTTTCGTTTGTTAGTTTTTTTGCACTTTTTTCAAGTGACCGAGCAATGCGATATTCGGCATCATATAGATCTTGTAATTCATGTTGAAAAAGGTCTGAGAGTGAATGAAGTTTCATATAATATTGAATTAATAATATATAAACTATAGAAAGAGAGCATGAGAAAGCGATCAAAGGTAGATGAAATGCGCGTAAGAAGGTAAATTATATATTACGCTACCACACAAGTAAATGCGTCACAAATGCTTATTTTTTCGGCTCGCGTGAGACATTTGATCTCATATTCGCGTTTGGCAGCATTTGAACGGGTGTTTTGGGCTTCATAATAACGCAAAATCACAGGACGTTTATAGCGAGTGTATTTGGCGCCTCCCGTGATTTGTCCATTATGCATGCGTAGTCTTTTTTTTAAATCTGTAGTGATCCCAGTATACAAAGAACCGTCGTTACATTGCACAATATAGACAAAATAAACAGAATCTTGCATAATTACATGATATCAGAAATATGTATTTTGAGCACAAAATATGTATTGAGTTTGACAAGACGAGAAGAAACTGATAATGTTAAGACTAGGTATTACTTAGAATCATCTATGAAAAAGACAAAACCTAAGACAAAATCAACAAAAGTGTCTAAACTTAAAAGAAAAACTGTGGGCGTGGTAAAAAATTTAAAAAGAAAGCGTAAAAACAGCTAATTACATAATGTTAGTATGTTGACATTACGTGTCAAACATTCAGTGAGAAAGAAAGGAGGTGTGTGATACATGGATCAAAATAAATTATTTATAGGAAGTTTACCTTGGGCAATCAATAGTGACTCTCTTCGAGACTTATTTTCAAAATATGGTGAAATAGTCGAAGCAATCGTAATTACTGATCGTGCTACAGGTAGATCAAAAGGGTTTGGATTTGTTACTTTTGCAACAGCAGAAGCAGCACAAGCAGCATTGGAAATGGATAAGCAGGAAGTAGAAGGCCGACCAATAGTTGTAAACGTCGCAAAACCGAAGGAAAATCGTGATGATAGAAGATAAATTCTGTTACTATCCGTTATTGAAAGTTAGTTCATTCAAAAGCGGATAGTTTTTTTTTATTGTGATCAATATCACGGTAACATCTACTGACTAGAGATATAATGCGTACGAAATACGTATTATATAACCTATGTCAAAAGAGACTCAAAAAGAATGGAATGAACGATCTTTGCGTTCGGGTTTACCGAGTGTCATGTCTTTGCGCTGGGATGAGGCGTGTTCACAAGAAGCAACTTTTGCTTTAAAAGATGAATTACTTGCCGTAATGGGTAATTTAGAAGGTAGGAAACTACTGGAGATAGGATGCGGTATAGGAAGATTGACACCATTTTTTCAGCAATCTGGAGCAGATATTGTAGCCGTAGATTATAGTATGGGTATGTTACGTCGAGCCTCAGGAAGCATACCAACCATTCCATTTATCAATGCCACAGCTGCGGCTTTACCGTTGAGTAGTGGTTCCTTCGATTCCTCAGTTGCAGTGACTGTTTTGCAACATATAGTAGATCCAGATGAGTTTGAAAATGCTCTAGCTGAAATCCAGCGTGTAACACGAGAGTCAATTGTTATTTGTGATGAACTGCGTCTGGAAGCCCCAGAAAGAGTGTCTCCGTTTACCTTATTGCGAACTATTGATATGTTTGAGGATCTGATGCCTGATTGGCGCCTTGCGGAAGAAAAACAGTTTACTTGTATTAGTGATCTCTATACGATTATGCGATGGGAGAGATAGCCGTTAACCCGAAGGGTTATTATTAGAATAATCCTGTTACGATAAGTTTATGTTGCTTGTAAAACTAAGATAATCCTTCAATAACTCTGGATTGAAATAAATAGGAAGTTTCTTCGCCAATAGAAAGTATAAAACAGTCATTGCAACCTTTTATCCACAACTTACGATATAATACCTCGGTTTTCTTGGATGCCTTAATTTCCTGATTACAAAAAGGACACACATATTTTACTGACAGGTCTTTTTTTATTTTTTCTCGCATGTAATCTAAGTATACCAGTAAACAGAGGTATATTACGACGATATCACCGTTCAATATATTCAATTAAATCTGCTCCTACTCGGTAACCAGGTCTCAGGCGATAAAGAAAAAAACGATTTGCTTCGTTTACTTCTGTCCCATCTATTGTAGACATTGCTGTCGTGTAGCCTGCTTTTTTAGCCAAATTAATTGCCTGAACATCAAAAGAACCTGATGGATAGGCAAATGAATATACAGGAATATCATATTTTTCCTGCAGTATTTTCCGACTTTCTATGATTTCATATTGAGCTGTTTCAAAAAGTTTACCTTGGAGTGGGATATGGTGGACTGTATGTGAACCAACTTCTATGAGCCCACTATTTATCAGTTGTGCGACTTGTTCTTCAGTCATGAAATCGGAGCCGCCAGTCATACCAGGTATTACATATGCAGTTGCCTTTATATTGTACTTTTGGAGGATGGGTAAAATATCAGTTATCACATCCCAGTGACCATCGTCTAGGGTGATAAGGATGGGGTCTTTTGGCAAATTACGCCGATGATCAAGTACTTCTCCCAATTCACGGGCCCACATAAATGTGTATCCAGCCTCCTTGAGTGTTCTCATTTGTAGATCAAATGTATCCGGTTTTATATTCATAGATTCACGAAATGGATCATTCTTATCGGCGACATATTCGACATAGTGATACATGAGTATAGGTATCCTGAGCGTGACAGGGGAGAGCGTGCCGGGTATTTGCGAAAGCACATCGTTGGGTATTTCTCGCATTTCATTGTGAGGAGTCTCAAGTATGGGTGTTTGTTCTCTATGTAGTCGAAACAAATAAGGAGCTGTGTAAAAAGTGCCGACAGCAATGATTATACAGCACACAATTTGGAAAAAAGTTATATATCGTCGCCAAAACAGATTGAGCGTATTCATTAAGACCCATAATTATAGGATATTTTAAGAAGAATGCAAGGAGGTTCTTGTTAGAATAGGCAGTATGGGTGACCGACGGGGCTCGAACCCGCGACAGCTAGCTCCACAGGCTAGCGCTCTACCAACTGAGCTACGGCCACCATTAAACTATCAAGCACACGATGTGCGTAGGTTATTATAACAAATAGGTACGATTATGAGTAGAGGCTACTTTGCCAATCAGGATCAGTCTCGACAGTCAGATCAAGGAATACTTTTTTATTGGTAGCAAGGGCTATCTCCTTGCGCGCATAGCTTCCCATTTCTTTTATCTTACGTGCTTCATGTCCGATAAGCATGCGTTTATACCTATCTTCTGTTGTGAGAATACGAGCTTTTACATAGAGTATGCCATTTTCACGTTCGGTGATTTGGTCTACTACCGCGGTCGTAGTGTATGGTATTTCTTCGCCCATCATGATAAAGACTTTTTCTCGTATTAGCTCAGCAACAAAGGTCTTACTATCCATGGAAAGGAGTGGATAAATGAGATCTTCGGGGATTTGAGTGTCTTCTGTATCTCGCTCGGGAAGAAGTTCAAATATGCGCTCCATAAGCGGCTTGATATGTTTCCTTTCAAGCGCAGATATATGAAATGCATCTTTAAATTCATCTTCCAAAAACGCATATTGAGGCATGTATTTGTCATCATTTAAATCGGCTTTATTGAAGACAAGTATTACCGGTGCTTTTACCTGGCGGGCCAATCCGAGTACACGAGCTTCTTCATAATCACGACGTCTCGTAGGATCGATAAAATAGAGCACAATATCTGCTTTTTTATTGAGCTCACGCAGCGCACTCTCATTGATTTTTTTCGACATAAAGTCGGGGGCTTTATCAAAAATACCAGGAGTATCGGTGAAAATGATCCGACCTCTTTCATCCTGATAGAGTCCTTGTATGGGGAATCGGGTTGTTTGGGGCTTGGGAGAAGTAATGGCTACTTTTGTACCAATGATATTGTTTACGAACGTAGATTTACCTACGTTTGGGCGTCCGAGTAATAGTACTATTCCTTCTTTCATGTACCTATTGTATCATATGGCACGCAAATAGGCTGTTTTTTAGCAGGTGTTTTGGTACAATAAACGATACAAAAGTATGCGGGATCGTCTAATGGTAGGACAACGGACTTTGGATCCGTTTATCATGGTTCGAATCCATGTCCCGCAGCACGATAATGCTTAAGCAAAGGAATATCTCATCCTTCTTCAACATCCATCCTTGTATAATAAGTCTCCCATGATGATCAACTATTGGCTACATATACATAAAAAGGAAATAATTGTTGTTCTTCTCGTATGTGCTGTTGTATTTGCATGTTTATTGGCTATAGCATTTACGAGTCAAACAAATAAAACTATTACGTCTCAAAAAGTTGAAGCAACTTCTATCCCGCGAGCTACCCAGAAGCCTACTCCAACAGCGACAACTACGCCATTCCCTACCACAACTCCTACGACGGTTCCCACAATTAAGCCTACAGTTTCTTCTTCATCCAAAATATTATTTGGCATTGGTTCCCAGGCAGGTCCTGCTATGGATTATCGTCTTGTGCAAGAAGCTCCGGTGCATATGCTCACGAGCTGGTACAACGGCACCAAAGATCTCGAGTGGATGAGCGTACAGAAAAATGATCTGATACCTCGATTATATGCGAGCAATTATATTGTCCACATTATTACCTGGACTGATCTACCCGAAGAAGAAATTGAGACGCCTTATGGTTCCGCATGTGGAAGAGCATATCCAGTTTCTTCGCAGGTGGTTGAGGATATGAAGCAGCTTGCACAGATCTATAATGGCTCTGGTACTATGTATGTCTCGCTATTTACTGAATTTCCATCATTTACATGCGTAGATAACAACTGGAATGGGAATGAAAATTATTGGCGTACATTACAAGATAACTATCGAACGATCAAAGATAATTTTCATCAATATGCTCCGAATTCAAAAGTATCACTCTCATGGGGAGGTTGGCTGAATCGCTATGATGATAATACAAATCAAGGCGGACGTTCATTATTTCCCTATTTTGCAGATCTAATGAAAGAATCAGATTTTATTTCTTTTCAAACCATGGAATCTGATACCAATGTGAATGATATTGCCAATATGACATCAATACTAAGTACATATGGTAAACCAATAATGCTTGCTCATTACAAACCTTCAAATAGTTCGAGTGAAGTGTTTGATGCAGATATGAGACAGCTTTTTACTGATTCAACGATACAGCAACTCAAAAATAACGGATTATTTGCAATTAGTTTTATGGATGATGAGATGATCAACAAGTCAGAAACTTCGTATCAACTTGTCAAAGATGGTATTAATAAGTATGGAAAATAACACATTGAATATCTCCATTGACTGTCTTAATAATAAAGAAAATTTCTTATAGGTACTTGAATCAACTATCGTTTTCGATCTATGGAGATATCTGCATGAGATTTAGGATCTTCAAGTGGTTCAAGATGAGTGAGGATAGTAAGTTGAGGAAAAGCTTTGGCAATTTTTTCTTCTATTTCTTCAGAGATATCATGACCTTGCTGTACTGAGAGTTTCCCAGGTACTAGCAAATGTACAGACATGAAACTTCGGGTTGCCGATTGCCTAGTGCGAAGTCCGTGGTAAGCGACTCCCTGATTTTCGTAACTTTCCATAATACCCTTGATTTTTTGTAGATCTGGCTCAGGTAGTGATGTATCCATGAGACCGAGGGCAGATTTTTTGATAAGTTGTACTCCTGTAAAAAGGATATTTACGGCGACTGCAATTGCGACCAACGGATCTAGGATATATATATGAGTTATCCCGACAAGTGCAATCCCGGCAATTACACCGACTGACGTCCATACATCGGTCAGCAAATGATGGCCATCAGCTTCAAGTGTGATCGAATTGTGTTTTTTCCCTATCTTTAGTAAAGCAAGAGCTACTGCTAAATTTATAAGGGAGGCTACAACTGAAATAATGATACCAATTGTTGTATTGTCTATGGGCTGAGGATAAACCAGTCGATCGATTGCAGTATAGCCAATGCTCAGTGCCGCGCATATGATAAGCCCGGCTTCTATGATACTTGAAAAATATTCGGCTTTGGTGTGCCCGTAGAGATGATCATCATCTGGCGGTTTTTCGGCAAGTCGAAGTAAATAGAGGGCGGACAATGCGGCAACCAGGTTGATGATAGATTCTAAGGCATCCGACAGTAAACCTATAGATCCGGTTAACCAATAGGCAGCGGACTTGAGCGCGATGGTGGTTATGGCGGCACCGACCGATAACCACATAAATGATGTAAGAGATTTTTGTTTCACAATAGTCATTGTAATGGTTTTTAAGTATTTTTGTTTGTAATATAGCGTATAAACTATACACCCGTATGGTATATACACTATTTGTATCATCTTCCTAGTAGTCTAGTCTTGCTATATTGTTAACAATTTAACGATAACCATTTTTTTATTTATGATCTCTATTGATATAGAAACGATGTGTTAATATTGGGCAGGAAAAAAAGCACCTTGGATACATGAACTGATGGATTTTAGTTACATAGCTGCGTAACTAACTCATCATTTCATATTGTCTCCTTGGTGCTTTCTTCGCACTTGTAGTTTTTTGGCAAAAAAAACTGTTAGAGGTTAGTTTTTAAAATATCCACATAATCCGGTAAACTGCGGTGGGTTGTTGGGACGGTTATACCAAAGCTTCCCTAAGTGTACGGTATAAGGTGAGTCTGTTTCAGTACGGAAATAGGTACTGGCCTGGTACCAGGCAAACTGACTTCCCAAGTTAGGATTGCGTTCGTTCTTGAATTTCCAAACCTGGATCGCCCAGATTCGTACTTTACTTCCATCTGACCGTGTGATCCATAATTCTCTAGTAATCCCTGTGGCAAGGAAAGGGTCTTCGAAAGGAGGATACACACTATAGTAGCCCAAAGTTGCTGTTTTTTTATTGGGATCATCTTTGGTCCAGGTGCCGCCATACTTGGGAGATAATCCGGCTTTGAGCCACTTGTATGCATGCCAAGCTCCATATACATCTTCTGGATGCCGTCTCACATCTTTGGTAGATGGTGTGAGAATTTGAGGAGACCACGCAGGGCATTCAACATACTTGCGTTCGGGCAAGCTCGGGATATCATCACCACCGCTTTCATCATCATCATCATCACGAAGATCCCGGGGCGGGTTTATTTGCTGTTTTGGCTGTGAACGGATTTCTTGCACCCGTCTTTCAAGCGCTGCCCAACCTTGAACTGGTTTCTCTGGCGAATCTTCCGAAATATCGCTCATTAGATACAGCATCATGGGCGCGCCTTGTACCAGGATTACCGAGACCGGATCAACAAATGTCGGGTTCCCATTATTGTCCCAACGTCCATAAAGTACGCCCTGGTCTGCGAGGATAAACGTATCGGTTGAGTTAACCAATGTATATCCGGGTCGCACGAAGGCTGGTATATCGCTATCAATGGTGGCCATTGTTTGTGTATCCACCCAGCCAGGTAAGGAAGGGATATTGCTACTGAACTTGGTCTTGTAGATTGCCACATTCATCGCGCGCCACCCTACAGTCGTTAGAACGGGAGAAAGTTCATCTACTGCCCATTCTCTAGCTGCCCACTTGTAGGTGACCACAAAACGTTGCGCACCATCCACTGATACAATAGCTTTGATTGAGGTACTCGCCATTTTACTGGCTAGAGCTGCATCAACCAACGCTAATTCTTGCCCTTCCAAATACAGGAGTTCAGCTTCCGTTGCAGACCAGTCTACTGTAATCTTCTGTGCCTCAATTTCTTCTGGCAAGTATTCACTTGCCGGAAGACTAAAGCGCACTTTACGAATATAGTTAAACTGCCGAACGTTGAGGATCGTACGATTGCTTGGAGCATTCGCCATCCCCACCACAACGAGCGTTCCTACAGTAATCCCGGCTATAGCAATAATCCCAGCCGGCGGGCAAAATACAAAAAGCGTTTGACCTCCAATATAGAGGGTCGCAACGAGGGTCATTCCGTCTTGAGTCGTGCCTGCGGCACTGACTTTCTGGTCAAGACGTTCATGACTTAATACGATCTCGCGGTTTTCTAATGTCGCCTCGTTCCAACCGCTTTCATAGACGATCTTATCATTGGTCGTCAACGGCATGTAGAGACGGTGAGTCAAGGTAGACGTATCGGGTCCCGATTGTGCTGCGACTGGTACTGCGGATGCAGCAAACATACAGACAAGAAAAAGTATCTGTAGTATTTTAGATCTAGGCATGCATTTGCTCCTTTATTGATTGTAGTAGATTGTTTTTTTGCCAAATTGTACAAAGTGCGTTTGCTTTTGAACCGAAGTTCAAAGGCGTGATTATTATATCATATTAATACGTATCAAATATGTAAATATAAAAAAAAGTAATATAATACCAGGCCTCATCTCCAAGTGCTCTACATTTTGGGACTTGACTATCACGTTACGTAATAGTTTATACTGTTTCTATATGAGATATACAGTACATCAGTTGGCGAATTTATCAGGTATCAGTGTGCGAACTTTACACTACTACGATGAAATCGGTTTGTTGAAGCCATCATATGTGGCAGATAATGGGTATCGGTATTATGAAGAGGTAGAATTATTCCGTCTTCAACAAATTTTGTTCTTTAAAGAACTCGATTTCTCACTCGAGAATATAGGGGAGATCATGCATTCTACGAGCTTCAATAGGTTAGAGGCGCTCCAAGATCAACAAAAATTGCTTGAAAAAGAACAAAAACGGATACTAAAACTACTCATTACTATTGAAAAAACTATTAATAGTCTAAAAAAAGGAGAAAAAATGAATACTGCAGATATATTTGAACCATTTACAGATGAAGAGTTAGAACAACTTAAGCAAGAGTCTAAGCAAAAGTGGGGGAACACAGAGGCATATAAACAGTCAGCTGAGCGTACAAAACACTGGCAAAAGGCAGATTATGACCGCATAAAAGCGGAAGGCTTGGCTTTGGCAAAGAAACTTGCGTTGGCCATGGATTTGGATATAAAAAGTGGCGAAGTTCAGATGTTGATAAAGGAGCATTATGCAAGTATAAGCATTTTTTATGATTGTTCTCTCGATTTTTATAAAAATTTGGGGAAAATGTATACAGAAGACCCACGTTTTACGAAATATTATGACACATTTCGTCCAGGCCTTGCTAATTGGTTATATCAGGCGATCGAGTATTATTGCGAAACTCAAGAAAAAGACTCTGGCACATAAGTTGTCCCGACCAATTTGCCTTGAGCCGCATGTAATATGATATTCTCTTCACGTCCGTTTCCGATGATACTTCTTATGCCTTGTTGAGCGAGTGAAAGTGCTACGTTATGTTTAGATTGCATACCTCCAGTACCAACTTTATTTGAGCCATAAAATTCGAGCTCATAGCCATAATAACTGTCTGGATAAATAGTTTGCATAGGACAACCAAATTTATTTTCGACGCTTCGATCGGAAAGGAGCAGTACTGTATCGGCTTGTACGGCTAGAGCAATATGTTTTGTTAGTTCATCATTATCGGCAGATTTTTCCAGTTGCATGATTTCAAAAGGATTTACCGTATCATTTGCATTAATGATAGGTATACCATCGATCATATCGGCCAGCAGCTGCTGAGCATATTCAACGTCTCGTTCGGTGACTAAAACTTGATAGATATTAATACCATATTTATTGAATTGTTGCTTCCATTGTTCTATGAGTATAGGCTGTCCCAAAGCTGCAGCTATTTGCTTTTTTTTCCGACTGCCATCATAATTGGACATCAGTACTTTTCCGCATCCCACAGCTCCTGATGTAACAAGATATGGTTGAATCCCATTTGTGTAAAGAATGCTTAACTGCGTAGCAATAGAATCCATAAATTTTGTATCCAAATTTTCACGTCCGCCTGTGATAGTGCTCGTTCCAATCTTGACAACTAGTCGTTTTGAAACATATGGTTCTGTTTCTTGTGATTCAATATGTTTAGATAACTGTCTGTGGGTTTCCATAATTTTCCCATAAAAAAAACTCGTCATCACCATCAGAAACAAATCTGATAGTAAGGACGAGGCTTTTTCGTGGTACCACCTTACTTTTACCTCACTGTCACCAGTGAAGTACTTGATAACTGACTCTACCTTTGTAGGTGACATCAGCGTCTCTCTTTTACGGTTGAGCATCCGTCATGCTTATCGCATGCAGCTTGTCTGGCGGGGGACCAGACTGTAACGCTTTATATCTGAACTGAAATTTTATTGTAAAAGACGATTGACCATTTGTCAATATTATCCACCAAATCCCGGGATGCGTAGTATATCTCCGCCAATAATACGAATGAGTAGAATAGATCCAAACGTAAATATGACACCGACTATGGCACCATAAATCCAGCGTCTTCCGCGGGATATTTGTTCGACATTACCCTGAGCTGTTATGAGCAGGAATGATCCATATATCAGGCTGATAAGAGCCAGAGATCCAGTGATCGGGAAAAGAAACCGGTTCAGTAATATATTGAGTACGCCGCCTGAGGCTGTAGAATCGGTAAAGCCGGCAATACCTACATCTATACATCCTAGTTGTGAATAGTAGGCACCTGTCTTAGGAGAAGGCGCTACATAACTGGGAGGATTAATTTCAAGAGTTTGTTCAATAGTCAAATTCGGGTAGAGACATGCCATACATGCGTCCAGATTTCCGGGAGCCTTTTTATCTTTGCAGTAGCCGCAGGCGTTGCATTCAATTGAGCGAGGAGCGGCGCTGGGAGTAGGTAAGATGCTATAGGTGCCTAAATCAAAATCCAGGATTTTTTTATTTGAATCATTATACATTTCTATGCGTTTGGCTTCTTCAAAGTATGGGAAGTTTATAAAAAGGGGATTATCGGCAACAAGAATTGACATATTTGGTGGATCAAATTTGAGACGTGGCACTTGCCCTTCATATAGCACATTTCCGCTGGCATCTAGTTCTTTTACCGTTAGATAACTATCCGGATACGTGACCATATACCGCTCGGGATTGTTAATATCAACAGTGACAGATAAGACAGCAGGTGAGGCCATATTTGTTTGATCCAGTACAATGCGCAATGTTTTACCTACAATTTCAGCAGCAAATGCAGGTTTAATTATGGGCAATGCCAAAAGAGTATATAAAAACAAAAAAATAAGAGATAAAAGAAGATATTTGTTTTTCATGAGGTTATCGGAACTTTTGCAATACACTTTCCCATACGGCTCTCAACAGTGATGAGACACTGTTGCCGCCACCTTCAACTATAGATCCAGATACTATACTCGTCAACTGTGAAAGGTCATAGCGCAATACAAGCATTTCTCCTCGATTTTTACCGAGTGTCACAGCTTTTACGCCGCCAAATTGATTTAAAGCTTGTGTCGCTTTGGTTGCATCTTCGGATGGTTTGGGTGTATATGTCAGTATCACATAGGCGTCACCATTACAATTTCTCATCGAATCTTTTGCCAAAAAGCTTGACCAGCAAGGATAGGTGCTGTTGTTTGTGGTAGAACGACATGTGACAACATCATATCCTTTCTCTAAATTGGTAAAGATTTTATAATTGTATTTAGCATTCAATGCATCAGGGACAGCATTTCTATAGTAACTTACTGCTTCTTTGGCATCTGCTTCAAACGTATTGTAATCAGAATATCCGCTGGGTAGGAAAATGACATCATATTTTTGTGCTGAGTCTCCACTTACGAGTAAATCTTGACAGATTGCTCGAAGAGGCGTAGGGGTGGGAGTACCGGGCACAGGAGTATTTGTTGGCGTGGCGGTGGGTAGCGCTGGCACGTCTACTATCTGAAACCGGACTTCTTTGTGATTGCCAATTATGGTCCCTGTTTGGCCAAAGGGGATAAGCTGCAGAACATAGTCGCCTACCGTGTTGACATTGGCGCCAGTAAGCATACCACTAAAGCTTATTGAATTATTTGTACTATTGAAACTTGATATTCGTGTTTCAAGGAGTGGAATATTGGTATTAATGGGGTATTTATAAAGTTTAAGGTCAATATACGCTGTCCTATTTGATGCGGCTCCGCTTATAGAACCCCTATATTCCAGTTGCAATGGAAGATAATGTTGTGAATTCTCGGTTGGTAGTGTCACCTCAAAATTGTAATCGGGGTTTGGTGTGGAAGTTGCAGTGGGTGTAGCTGTAGTTTGGACTGGTGCGGTGGTTGCGGTAGGCGTGGAGGGAGGTAGCGTGGGTGGCTGAGTATTGCCTGGCAAAGTGATTGTCTTTTTTTGACTCTGTGGCGTGATGGTTGAGGTACCCGGAATGATATACGTATTTTTATCTGATTGTATTGTCTGTGCATTGGGTAATTTAGCCTTGGCTAGAGCAATAAATTCGTATGATTTGCCTCTTTTTAATTGAGGACACTTGATCGTGACAAGTGGTTTTGTACTATCTCCAATATTACATTTGATAGCTGATATCTTATTAGCAACACCCATTTCTTGTGCAGTACCCCAGATCATGAAATTTGGCTGAGGATTAATAATCGTGATCTCCATATTTACATCGGTTGTAGTGGTTGAAGGAGTCGAAGTTGTTGCGGGAGGTGCTGTGGGCGGGACAGTCGGAGGAACTGGTGTATTGGTAGCGGGAGAACCACCCGGTTGTACAAAATTGAAAGAGCGTGAATTATTGGTCTCGATAGCCTCTGGCACTGTACCATTTTTGTCAGTTTTTGTCGGAGGATCGATATATAAGGTGACTTTATAGGTTTTGCCCGGTATCGGAGAGAATGTGGGGCATTTGTTATAAATTTCACTTGTAAATAATACGGTATGAGAATATATGGCTTGAGGAGCGAGTCCTGCGATGTCTACGGCACTGACTGTCTCGCACAAAACAGTAGTTGGGGAGGTCACCGGATCTTTTATCTCGACATTTAAGACATGATTTCCACTATTCACTTTTGCTTTTCCAACATTTTGAATACCCGCTACCATGGTCAGATTTGCTGAGGTATCAAAGGTATGAGTTGATGATTTTACAATAAGGTCTGGCAGTGGCAGAGGAATTGCTGTAGGTGTGTTTGTCGCAGCTGGTACTGTCACGGCAGGGTTAGATGGTTGGGTAAAATTGAAGGATTTCGTATTGTTTGTTTCATCTAGTTCAGCAATAAGACCGTTATTGCTCGAACCCGCGGGAGGATCTACATAGAGCGTCACATTATATGTTTTGCCTGGGGTCGGTGTAAACGATGAACAACTGCTGTAAATATTGGTAGGGAAATAGGTCGTATGCGATTTAGTAGTTTGTGGCGCAAGACCAGCTATGCCTGCAAGATTGGTAGTTTCACATACCACTTGGGAGCCATCTTTTACTTCTACATTCATAGCATGAGCACCGACATAGTTGACGGCAGCCGTACCTAAGTTTTCAAAGACAGTAATGAGGGTCATGCCACCCAGTGTATTAAATGAATGTGTGGCTGATTTAATCACAACATCAGGTCGCAATACTACGGGCGGTGTTGTGGGTTCGGGGGTATTTGTTGCCGGTGGTGGTATAGGGGTGTTGGTCGCAGGAGGGCTGCCGCTTGAGGTAAATGGGGGCGCAGTTACAGTAAAAGGAGAGGCATTAAGTGGAATTGTAACTACAGTGGGACTTACCGTATGTGCTGAAGTTGATACTGGTTCGACATCGTATGTCCCCTCAGCAACATTGGCAAATTGATAATTGCCATTCGCATCAGTTGTGGTCTGAGCAACTAGGTCTCGTTGAGACGTGGGGGTGTATTTAAGTAACTTTATAGCTATTCCACTCGTTCCTTGGCCAGTGGCATATTTTACAGAACCATTGAGGGTAAATATCTTTGGAACAGGTGTATTGGTTGGTGTCGGAGGAACTGGTGTGTTGGTGGCGGTAGGTGGTATGGGTGTGGCTGTCGGGGGTATGGGTGTGGCGGTAGGCGGCACTGGTGTAAAAGTAGGAGCGGCAGTAACGAGGTATTGTCCACTCACATTAGCTGATGGACCACCATCGTTTGTGTCAACTTGCACCTCAATTTTTCCATACGTGTTTGCCGCTCCATTGACACCCATCAATGGGACATTAATCGCATAAATCCCAGTTGAGGCATTGTAAAGGAAAGGAGCTACTGTTTCATATCTGGTTGTGTTCCCTTCAATGAGGACATTGTATGGATGCGTATATCCACCCACGGTAATGATGATCTTTGAAGCTCTTGCTGCGCGAGTTCCCCAAACTTCAACACGAAAAGCAGCATATTTTCCCTCGGGGATAGGAAAATTCATCGTATTTGGGTAAAGCGTCACCCCTAAAGTTGACTGGGCATTGGTTGTTGTCCGTATTTGTTGTTCGACTACTTTGCTCCCCGTGATTATTCCCAAAGTCGCCACAATCATACTCACAATAAGTATGAGTGACGCGGCTTCTCCTCGAGTATTTAAAAAAAAGTATTTAAATGACATAATACGTCCTACTATATTTAGAATACATATATTTAGCAGAAGTATCAAGTATGAATGTAAATGAAATTACAAATCAAGCCCAGGTATGCGTAAAATATCTCCGCCAATGATGCGTATTATCAGCACAGTCCCAAAGGTAAAAACGACTCCTACTATAGCGCCGTAAATCCATCTTTTTCCACGTCCAAGTTGTTCTATATTACCCTGTGCAGTCATGAGAAGGAAAGAACCATAGACAAGAGAGAGGAGAGATAATATACCCGAGATCGGGAAAATGAGGCGAGATAAAATGACATTGAGTACCCCACCTGCGGCCGATGAGTCTCGAAAGCCCCCGAGGCCGACGTCGATACATCCAAGTTGTGAGTAATAGGCTCCGGTGCGAGGCTCTACAGCTTTGTTTGTCCGCGTATCCACCATGAGTGTTCCCTCGGGATTGTCTACATAGTCTGGGTAAATACACTTCATACATTGGTTCAAATCTGAGGGTGCCGTACGACTTTTGCAGTAACCACATTTATTGCACTCGGCATAGCGGGGGGCTGGGGTTGGCGTGGGGCCAATGCTATATAATCCTAAGTCAATTTCAAGAAGTAAATTGCCAGCTTCATCAAAAATGAGTACTTTTTGTGCTTCTTGATGATAGGGGATATCCATTATTACTGGATTTTCTGGCACTTCTGTGAAATCAAGAGATTCATTTGTAGCTCCGGCAAGTTTATATCTTTTGACTTCACCTGCAAACAGTATGCTGCCATTTTGATCGACTTCACGGACCATAAAAAAATGGTCAAGTAATGAGAGTTTATATTCTTCAGGATTCGTATTTTTTATAGCAACAGATATGACGGTGGGAGCTGAAGGATTGGTATGATCAAGCACAATATTGATTGCTTTTTGTGGTATTGCCGTAGCGTATATTGTATGAGTAAATACGATACAGGCTGTGCCAAAAATGACGAATAAAGAAATGAAGAATTTTTTCATGCAACATTATTGAAAATTTCTTAGCGCTTGTTCCCAAACTTGACTTGTCGCATCTTTCCATACGCCTGCAACAGCACGTGTGAGGGCTATATTTACAGCACTAAGATTGTATCTAAAAACAAGACTTTCGCCACTTCCAAGGCCCCAAGTGGCACCGCTTGTTTTACCCCAGTAATTATATATTTCCATGGCTTTATTGGAATCTTCTTGTACCTTAGGAGTATAGGTCAGGATCACATATCCATCTGCATTACATTCATGCAAAGTGTCTTTGGCTTTTGTTTTACTCCAGCAGGGGTGATTGATACTATTTGCTGGATCACATTGTTGTACATCATGTATTTTAGTGAGATTTAGATACATCTTAAAATTGAGTTTACTGATAGCGGCGACGCTACTATTTGCAGATTTAAATCCGGTTGCTGCTTCGTTGGCGTCGGCTTCAAATTTAGAAGCATCGGTATACCCATCGGGGATAAACAGAATATCATATTTTTTATTAGGATCAGCGGGCGCAGCACCTATATTTTTACATATATCAAGTCCGGGTGTCGTGATCGGGACCGTGCCGGTAAGAGGGGGAGTAGGAGTCGTAATATACGTTGGCATTGGTGTGTTTGTAAGGGCTGGTGTCACAATCCCTGTGGGAGGTACTGTGACTGTGGTGACTGGCACTGTCGGTGTGATAGTCCCGGGCGTACCTGAAATATTGATCGTTGCAGCGATGTCTGTTGCGGGAAGATCAAAATATGTAGCTTCACCTGCGCTGGTGATTCCCGCAAGCAGAGTAAGTGTTTTATTAAATGTTATAGTAGAAGTTCCGGCCTGTTTGGCACGGAATTTGAGACTGCCGGTGACATTCGTGGTCCACGCTGGATTTGCTGGGTCATTAAATTTTGAAACAAGTACGAGTCTCACACGTTTGGATGTGGCAGATATAGGGGTGACTTCTTCAACCAGGGGGACATCAAAATAGTTTTCTTTGCCTGGATCTTTTATTTCTGAAAAGCCGGTGCCTGCCGTATACTCTTTATAATATTCAGTATATGCCGGATCATAATCAACATAGATTTCAGCCGCAGTCACTTTTTGTCCGCTAACGGTAAAATTCAGATTGAAGTTGCTATCCTGAGACATATTTACGGCTATTGTTGACGCGGGAAGTACAAAATTGACTGGGGGATTACCTGCCGCACGATTGCGGACAATATACTTTCTGACATACACAATCATTCCACTAAGGACAACAATGCCTATGGCAATAAGAATGATATTTTTAATTTTATTAAAATTTGTATGTAGTTTTTGATGATGTTTCATAGAAAAAGATTCTAGTATTTAGAATACAGTTAATTTTCTAAAGTATCAATATTAAATATCAAGGCCTGGTATTTTTAGTATATCTCCACCAATAATACGGATAAGTAGTATTGCTCCAAATGTAAACACTACGCCAACAATGGCGCCATAAATCCATTTTTTCCCACGATCTATTTGTTCCGGATTATCTTGTGCCGTGATGAGTAAGAATGAACCGTATATCAGAGATAGTATAGAAAGAACTCCGGTAATGGGGAAGAGTAACCTACTTAAAATAATATTTAGTACACCACCTGCTGCTGTAGGATCACGAAAACCAGCAATGCCGACATCAATACACCCAATTTGTGAATAGTATCTGCCGGTAAGGGGCTGTACGGGTTGATTTTTGATAGGATCTACGGCTAGAGTATCATCTATTTTGTCTACATAATCGGGATACAAACATTTCATACACTGTTGCAGATCGCCAGGTTGCTTGGTATTGCTTTTGCAGTATCCGCACTTATTACAACTTGCAAGGCGTGGAGCAGCAGTAGGAGTAGCACCGATACCATATTGACCAAGATCAATCTCAAGAAGCTGTGTACCTGCTTCGTCAAAAATACGCACTTTTCGAGCCTCGTCGAAGTAGGGAAAGTGTATAGTCAATGGATTTTGTGGGACTATATGGAAAGGAGGATGAGTTGCCGGAGATACAACGTTACCATAATATTCATTCCTCATTTTTGCGACTTGTCCTTCATACAGTACGGCATTATTTGAATCCACTTCCTTAACAACTAAATATCCTGTAGTAATATTCACCATGTACCGATCGGGATTATTATTGTCTAGGTAAACAGAGATAATAGTCGGTTGAGCGACATTTGTTTGATCTAAACTTATTATTAGTGCTTTACCTGTAACTTCAGCTGCTAGAGATGAATAAGGAAAGAAAAATAGTAAAAAATAGATGCTAGTAAGAATAATTAAATAATAAAAATATTTATGCATGATATTATTGAAAATTTTTTAAAGCATCTGTCCACATTTTAAGTGTAGGTTTATCAAAGACTGTGTGACTATCATTATTCATAATATTATTATTTCCAGGACGATAAAAGTCTGGATATCCACAACCAAGTAGACATTTTACATCTGGAAAGCTAGCTTGCCATTTAGGGCAAGCGATATCTTCATTACCAGAACTTTGAATGCTGCAGTTAAAAGGGATCCAAGAAGTATCTGGATTTGAACCAAATGGATCATATAGGGTATATTCATCCAAGGCACCGGCTAGGGAATGGGACACTTCATGAGGGGCTACTTCAAGTCCAGCTCTAAATACCATAGAACCTCCCGTACCAAGTCCATCAGCTACGCCATTAATTCCCCCCCAACTTTTCTGTACCGCTTCAGCACCAGCTTGATTTTCTCGAATTTTTGGCATATATAATAAAATTATATATCCATCCCCATTGCAAATTGCTTTCCCAGTAGTGGCCATATTTATATCCCAGCAAGGAAAAGATGTTGGCTTTGTTGGATCGCAGTGATGTATGTTGTAATCTCGGTCTAATTTGGTATAAGCTTTAAATTTTATTTTGTTGAGTAATGGTCCTAAGTTAGTGTTGCTAAAGTAGCCAGCAGCCTCTTCTGCATCAGTTAATAAAGTTGCTACATCAGGATATCCTGAAGATAAAAAGACTAAATCATATTTAGTTGAGGAATTTCCTGTGCCTGCAATATCTTCACATAATTTATAACTTGGCGTAGGACCACTTCTAGTAGGAGTAGGGGTCCATGACGGACCAGGACCTGATACAGTGCTTGTGGGTGTAGCTGTCGGCGTTACTGCTTGTCCGCATGTCGTTGTGCTGGCATTACAGGTAAGTCCGAGGAAACAACTAGTACCGGGTGGAATACCTGTATCACTAGGGTTACAGCAGCGTAAACCTTGATACCCACATAAAGAGCCAGGTGGATTTGGGGCTTGACAGATACTTCCTACACAGGATAAGCTGTTGTAACAACTTGTCCCTGGAGGTACAGGGTCTGATGGATTACAGCAGCGAAGACCTTGATATCCACACTGAGCTCCAGGTGGAATAGGTGGTAAGCAAGTATTACTTAAACAAGAGAGACTGTTGTAGCAACTGGTACCAGGAGGTACTGGGTCTGATGGATTGCAACAGCGTAAACCCTGGTATCCACAGGTTGCGCCTGATGGAGGAGTGGGTGTCGCAGTTGCACCACCTGGAGTAACAGTTGGAGGTACTGCTGTTGGTAAATTACCAAAATCTTTGGCTGGTACTCCTTGCCAATAGAATGGTTTATGTATCGAAATAAGAGGGCCGTTGTCTCGGACAATGACTTCTACTGCATTGCTGGCAGCTTTACCGAGAATTCTACCGGGATCAATTATCGGAAGATCTATTGGTGTTTTGTTGGCCCCTGCTGCTTCCTGAGCGCCCTTTTTTGCATTATATGCATCCTGGATCTGTTTATCGACACAGATACCTCGAATATATACCCAATAGCCTCCACTACATGGTGCCCCATTACAATTATTTCCGCCACTGCCGACTATATATTCAGCACGACTGAGATGAAGCGTTATTCGATCGGCGGCAGCAAATACTACCATGGCCTCTTTCCCACCTCCGAGATCATAGCCGGTATCCGGCATTACAACTGGGTCTCCAGGAGTGATTGGCACCTTGAGTGCTGGTGCGCTTCCTTTTACCAGGGTATCTTTTCCTTGAACAGCAGGATCTTTATATTTCATAAAGTAAGCGTCAGCTAACTGATTTGGTTTATAGCCAAACATTTTCCCCATCATG
This sequence comes from uncultured Gammaproteobacteria bacterium, assembly GCA_964590815.1. Lineage (GTDB taxonomy): Bacteria > Patescibacteriota > Microgenomatia > UBA1406 > GWC2-37-13 > CAZMJG01. The sequence continues at coordinate 28,099 of CAZPYR010000010.1, forward strand.
CCCGCTACTTTACTATCCGTTGCTCCTGGAGGTGCGTCCTGAAAATTAAGGTAGAGGCTTTGAGTGAGTACTGGCATACCATCTCTTTGCGCTTCCGGTATAGTGGCTGGTTCAAAATAAGAGTAGAAATCGTATTCGTGACGATTGGAGCTTATAGGAAAACGATTTTCCATATTATTGGCATTCGTTTCTGTTTGCCCAAAAGAAACTGCCTGCCCTGAGTCGAAATTGCATGTTTGTGCATTAGTATTTACTATTTTTGGCTTCGTATTCAGAGACGTATTGAGAAAGGTTGCCACACCAATGAGAGTGAGTACTCCCAAAACAATAAACGTCGTAATTTCACCCTTTTGCCATTTTCTATACATATAGTAATAAATATATTCCTTACATAATTTAACTATAAAATTTTTTCTCATGCAATACTAATTATTAAAT
>CAZPYR010000011.1:0-28089 GCA_964590815.1 uncultured Gammaproteobacteria bacterium
TTCTAGCATCACCTACGGATACAGCATTGTCCGCTTTAATATCGCGTCGGATGGCTTCACTATATTTATATAAAATTGTCTCATGTGGTTGGGTAGATGCTTGCATGATAGGTTCCCATCGCGACCCTACAACTAAACTTTTTATCACCTCATGTCTCCTCTCAGCAATGTCGCCTGAATGCTCACTATATGCTTTTTCTATTTTGCATCTATTCCCTTGAACAATAGTCAAAAACCTATTATTGATTGCAGGACTGCTATTAGTATCTTTCTTTGCTGCTGCTGGAATAAATATAAATTCTAAATTATTGGGTAATTGTTCAGAATACATTGTATTTCTGACGTGAGGAAGGTTATTATCTGTAACTTCGGGTAAGATCGAGACATAAGAACCCAATACTGTAGTTGGTTGTGGAGTTTTTGTTTCACGTACAAGATTTTTGTCTTTTTCTGATATCTTTTTACTCACAATTGCATTGCGGCCACTTGCATCAATAATTAAGTCAGTTTCCAATATATCCTTATTATCAATCTCAACACCGACTGCTTTCTTTCCATCCATTGCTATATCTGTTACTTTTCCTTTTATTAGATTTATATTTGGACAATCTTCAACATTTGATCGTAAATGATTTCTAATATCATAAATAGATGGTGCATATAAGTAATGATTAAAGAAGTGCAGATATGAACTAAGCAATAGGACAAAAGCTCTTCTTCTTATTGTTAAGGCGGAAGACTCAAATCTATCTATACGTGAATCTTGATCCAGATCAATACCATACTCCTTTGCTACTATATCAAAAATAAGAGGTGTACTATATGTTATTGCAGGTAGTTCCTCCTCTTCGATAGTCTTTTGAGGCTCAATTAAGGTTGTTTTAAAACCGATATTATTCAACTCTAAAGCAGTCTTTAATCCTGCAACTCCTCCCCCTGCAATTGCGATTCTAGATTCAAACATAAAGTAAAATTCAAAAATAAATGTTTAACTTCGTCTTGTATAAAACGCACCTTCCATATTTCTCATAGTGTAAACTTCATAAATATCTTTTAATGAACTTGAACCTTCCACCGATAACCCTAAAGTTCTTTGTGTATCATCTCTAAAATAGTCATAAATATCAAAAATTCCTTCAGATTCAATCTTTATTACTTCATCAGGATGTAAAAATTTTGTTAGTTCATCTGTTGTTTTATTTCGATAAGACCAACTTGTTTTAGTCCGTGCTTCTTGATGAACACGACTATCAACATGTGGTAATTCATAAACACGTGGTTGATCGGGATGCCACCCTTCTCTATCAAGTCGTTCCCAGTTTTCAGTTGTATTTTCAGTAGCTGCTATTCGTATTCCCTCCGAACCTTCATATGCTTTATTAATTTGCATAAATAGAGAATCAGCAACAGCTAAAGGGGCATTATCCCTAATTGATTCATAGACCATACTTGCATAAGGGATGCCACTTGACTCTATATCCTTATGTATATCCTTTAATGTGTTTGAAGCAATAATGAAATTAGTTAGCAGACTGTCTCGTGGAATTATCTCACCCCATTTATCTACCCATGAAGAAAATACATCAAGTGGATTCCTATAAAGAAAATTTACAAATAGTTTATCCTTTGGATATCCCATCTTTTCAAAAACCTTCAGAGGGTTGTATTCAGATTCCTTTTGAGTGTAAGGGCCAATGGTATCCTTCATATAAAATAAAGGGACTTTAGGAATTTGAAAACTCCATTCTGAGTTTTCATTCCAGTTAAGCATTGCATGTCTTAATCCTGCTTTAAAATGCTGATACGCTACCGGAATTGCATTTACATTGTCATTTGAATCAATCACAGTTGAACCCCTGAATAAATTTAATGAAGCTGTTGAGCCCACCCGAGCTGTGCCTACAGTAAAGACAATTGGCGTAGGATTACCTTTATCCCATTGAGTTCGCGATGCAATTTCTGAGTAATATTGATCTAAAGGATTATCAGTTGGTTCGTATTTATTACTATATTGCATTATGTTATAAATCAATTAATAATGAATCGTTTATATCGTCGTTTACTAACGATAAACCCACATGTCTTCCAAGCAATGCGGATTCAAAATGTTGTGTTACTACTACACCTCTCTTAGCTATGTTCTCTTTTACATATATCATCAATCTATTACCTTTCTCAAAAGTCCTTTGGAATACTTGTCCCTGAGGTAGTTGTGGATCATAAACACATGCTGCAAAAAAATGTGTCCAAAAATAGTATTGATCTCCTGAAGCATCATTACGTCCGGATTTATCAATATATGTTTCAAACGGTGCCATTTTATAAAACCATTTTCTTAGAATAGGTTCAATAGCTTCGTCAGTAGAATCTGGAGTAATGATTGTATTATCTATTATTAACTCTGGATAAGCTCTAAGGTCAGAAAAACGTGACATCAAACGTGTCGCCAACATCCCTATATTTGCAGCACCGATTACATGGTTATTTGTAATATTTAATAGATGTTCAAACTGTCTATCTATAGTTACAGGACCATCCTCTTGCAGAATAGTATTAATAAATAATTCCATGTCTTCTACTGGTGGCAATGTTGTTTGTGGCAATGATCCAGTATGTTGATCAATAAATTGTATGCTCGTCCCAAATACTTCTAATGGATTATATGATTGTCCTTTTAACCAATATGGACTTCTATCTATTATTGGTAAGTTTATTTGACGTTTATTAATAATGTCTAAAAATTTGGTCAATAACTCATCTTCCCTATTTAAAGGTTCTGCTATTGGAGCTGATGAAAGCTCAAAAAGAAGAGGTCGCCGTCTAACAGATGGATAATCTGGTTTATCATTAAATAAACTCAGACCCGATTTGTATGCGAAATCAAATTCGTTTCTCATAGAAAGATTGAATATGAGAGAGTATATAGTCGGAGGGCTTAAAAGAGAATGACAAAACTGTCAACTTTCTTGACAAATTTGAAGAAAGAAGAATTTAGAAGTTATTTAACTATGAAAAATAAGTTAAGCTACGTAACTATTATTCTGGGACATAGAAATTTTCCAGACACTCAAATAGTCATTACACCGACACAACAATCCAGGTGGAGATGCCGGGAGTTGAACCCGGGTCCGTAAAGGCCTCCTATAAACCTTGTAGCTAGAGATATTGTATCTTTACTGAAGCACAAAGAAGAAGACACACAGACTTATCTTCGTGCTGCCGATTTTATTTGCTTAAGACTTAAAAAAGATCGAGAACTTAGTTAAATCCGCACCTCAAAGTTTTGACTCCAAGACTATGAGGAAATCTTGGAGAGCTGTCTACTGCTTATGCAGCGAGCATAAGATTTGGGCGGAATGAGTTCATTCCAGCTTCCATCTTAGCAACGGCTGCTTCGACAATATCCAGTGCATAATCATTTGCTGATTTTGCTGTTATTGTTTTCCGAGTAACGTTCTGGTACGCTCTAGCGATTTATAAAAGTACAGCTCTACGTCGAAGCCGTGCATCCCCTATTCGTCATATTTCATATATTCTTTCATATCTCGTTCTTCATCCATGGCTATCGTCTTCTTCTTCTCTAAATTCTTTTTCTCGATATCACCCCGACCACGGGCCAAAGCGATATTCAGCTTGACATGACGTCCTTTATTATAGCAGGAAAGTGGTATGATAGTCAACCCACGGGCAGACTGGACTTTGGTATGAAGTCGCTCTATTTCTTTTTTATTAAGTAACAATTTTCTTTTGCGTAGAGGTTCATATCCTTCCATCCGAGCAAATTTATATATTGGCACATCTGCATTTATAAGCCACACTCCATCTTCAAAAATTTTCACATACGCATTATCCAAACGGATATTGCCGGCCTTCACCGACTTTACTTCTCCGCCTTTGAGCACAATACCAGCCTCATATTCTTCAAGACTTTGATATTTTCTATGGAATTCGCGATTGTTTACTAACATACAGAGGATTGTATCATGAAAATTGCCTAATCACACATATATTTTGATGCTATCATGTTAGTATGAGTATGAAATTAATTGGTGTAATTATTGCGGCCTTGGTAATCGTAAATGGAATACTCTTTGCCGTAGCAATACAAAAACGCACGACTACACCAACTTCAAATCCTGCTCAAATCGTACGAGAACCAACCATACCCAAACGCGTTGTCAAGGCCAATATACCGACATCAGGTCTGGAAAACTGCTTTAACTATTATAACTATGGTAATACTCAAGTAAATTTGTCGCCAGAAAAAACCGAATATTCAGCTGGAGAAAATGTCAAATTGATAGGAAATATAATCAACAATAATACATTCCCAATTGTGGATGTTGTCTTGTATGCACAAATAAAACGCCTCAATCCTAAAAGTTATGATCAAAATGGACATTACCTCATTGATACATATCCCTTACTTGAAAAACTAAACATACAAGCATTTGAAACGAAGCCCATAGAAGTACAATTGCCGTTCAAAAATACCTATCCGCAAGGGCCCTATCAAATACAATACTTTGTATTCTCAACGTATGGTTTTCATTATGGAGGTCGACCATTTTTTGAAGAAGATTATGCAGGTACAACTAACTTAACAGTTAAAAACACCATGAACCCTTCCCTATATTTCGATATCGACACACTAGAGGTCGATGGGAAAATACGTACTATACGCGGAGTTACTGATGAGTTCTCTTCTGATTCCATTCCTTTTGATATACATTTCGTAGATGCTCGCCCTGAAAAACTGCCAATTCCCGTGACGGTAAAATTTTACAATTTTGAAGATACTCATGAAGCAAACGTTGTAAAACAATATACTTTTACGGTAGATAATACGAATACACCATTACATGTTGAATTTACACCTCCCGAGCAAGGAGCATATGTCTTGGTAGCATCTACTGATACACCCATTAGCACCATGATTAAATACAGATTTGGGGCTTTATCAGGAACTCAGCCAGAGCTTCGCATGAATGACGTCGGAGTGTCTAGTTTCCCGGCTACTAAAGAAGGACGCGCCTGGGTATGCCTCCATTCTCCATCTGCTGGGTTTGCCCAGAAAACAAAGATCTCGCTCGCATTACTCGATGATAAAAAGCAAATAGTGGCCGAAAACAGTGTCAATTATGCTCTATCTCAGGATGTACTTGCAATCAGTGTGCCTTTTGAGAATCTAAGTTCTTTAAATGATTTTGCTCTCAAGGCAATAGTTGCAAATGATATAAATCCATCAGATAAACGTGAAGTTCAAATTGAGTATACTTGCGATCTTTTTACTCAGTCTCTACACGATTTCAATATCATCTATAACAAAAACTCATCGCAATTGATTATAAAAGCAACCAATAACTGTGGTAAAGAGATACGTGAAGGCAAAATCAATAATATTCGTGTTATGCAAAATAAAAAAATCGTAAAAGAAGCAACCAATGTAGTTTCGATTCCATACACTTTTTCCCTTTCAGGTATACCAGCTGGACAATATTTGGCTCAGGTAAAAATTGGAGAACGAGTCAAGGAAATACCAGTCGATGTACCGACTGTAACTGTTGCATCTCCCGTATCAAAAAAATCACCTATACTCTTGTATGCTGCTGTATTGATTTTAGGCAGTATTATAGTGGCAATTATATTTATGCTCATAAGACGAAAAAGATAATATGAAAAATAACATCATTATTTCTATTCTAGGAATATTGCTAGTACAACAACTTTTTTACACAAACGCGGTGAAGGCTGAAGTGGCTGTGTTTAGTTACAAAAATACCAGATGCCGTCCCATAACTCTGAATGAAAGTATCGACGCTACAGTAACAGGGGTTACCAGCGCTGGCTGCCAATTTAATGTTAATATTCGTGCTAAAGGTGAATGGGTTAAAACGGGCGGCTATTTTGACACACCTCCTTATGCATGGGGAGGCGATGATTTTTACCAAATAGATGAAACTGAAGGATATGTAGACCCCAATACAGGACTAGCAGATCCGGATCGTAATCCGCGTATTGTCGATTATTCATACACCTGCGTACAACCCACTTATACATTAGATACAACCTGGCTACCCAGCTACGTCCAAGTTGTCAGTGAACAAACAGATGACGGTACTGGCACCACTGTTTCAGTTGGCAAAGCGTATACTTTGCAGCTAGATCCTTCTGCCCCTGTAGGATCTACCTTCGATTTACCCTTCCGGTTTACAAGCAATTGCACTATGTATAGACGTGATGGGGATGAGATACTGGAATTGTGGAATGTTGAACCACTTACACATCATTGTCAGGAAAGAGCTAAAATTGATATTAATCCACGCAGCGCACAGCGAATATATACGGTTACAGTAGGTTCATCTTCTTGTACTGCCTTACCTACAGCTGGGCCAACCAGTATCCGAACACCAACTCCATCAAAAACGCCTATGCCCACTCCCACTCCCGAGCCATTGGCCAAAGGACAAGGCTGGTTTAAGCTAAAGGATGCTTCACTGCATAGACAAGGCACCTTTATCGATGACCTCTCACCAGATATGACGACCTATGACAGTGAAGATACGACAGATATGTATCCACTCATCGGAAATGCAGGAGTACTCACAGCTAACTCAAAGACAATTGAAGTAGGTTCTAATACCGAATATCCTTCCAAGCGCAGATGGGAGCGTAGTCTGTTTGCCGATGATAATAGCTTTCTCAATGACCTCTCGACGTTCCTTTCATATGTAGAATCAGAAAAAAATGTACAGATCATTACTCAGCCCTCTCAGGTACAGTCAGATAGCATAAATATTATTAAGGCAAACACTACTTTCAATAATCAAAATGCAAATCGTATACCCAATAATGCCCGAAATTATATCCTCATTATTCAGGGAGATCTGACCCTCGCAGATATGCCTGGCAACGGCGATATTTTTAACCAGCAAAAAAGATCTACCGCGATTATAGCTACAGGAGCGATGAATGTTCACTCAGATTTTGTAGAACTTAATGGTATTTTTATGGCGAGAAATATAGACTTAGGATATAATCCTCCAACTTCTGGCACTATGCATCCGAAACCTCTTAAGATAAGCGGAAATATTATTACTTCACAACCCGTAAATAATATAAAACGCAATCGTACTGATGATGATACAAAGCCCACTCTTTTCATTGTCTTTAAGCCTCAAATGTATATGGATTTATTGCCATCATTATCATTGATACTGCGTGAAAGTTCGCAGGTACAATAATTATTGTGATCCAACGTATTCCCTCGATACTTCTCTACCTTTTGCTACTTTTGCTACTTTTGCTTCCTGTGCAACTCGGACACTTCTTTTTTTACAATTTTTCTTATATCTCAGGTGTAAAGATTGATTATTTGGCTCCTGTACTTTATCTGACGGACATCATTGCGATAGTACTTATAACTATAAATATTCGGACACTGTATCAACATACCCATAAATCCTTTGTAATTTTTATACTTCTAATGTTTCTTCATATAGCTATTGCTCAATCTCCATATATTTTGCTATTTCGCATCATAAAGATGGTAGAGATTGCGGCTTTGTGTATCATTGCTCAAAATTTAAAATTTGAGTATAAAAAAATTCTTTTTATCTTCATAGGAATGGGCTTTCTTCAGCTTCTGCTAGCGTTGTTACAAATGACACAAGGTTCATCCATGCAAGGTATTTGGTATTTTTTAGGAGAACGAAGCTTTGATATATCTTTTGCTGGTATCGCCAAAGTCTCGGTGAATGGTTTAGAGATACTCAGACCCTATGGCACTTTCTCACATCCAAATTCATTGGCCGGTTTTTATTTGCTCGTATATACGCTTGTTCTTTTTTCCAAAAAATATTCACCTTATACTCTACCCAAATATGTATTGCTTGGGATATGTAGTATGCTCGTCTTTCTTTCTTTTTCAAAAGTTGCCATTATGACTCATGTCCTGATCACAACCTATTATGCTCTGCACGATATACGCCGGGCATGCTGGCTCTGCAATATTTCAAAAATTGCAGCAGTTTTTTTTGTAGGTTTCTTTTTTTTCATGGGTCATGGCGACCCAAATACTATCGCCAAGCGACTGTATCTTGCTTCTAGTTCTCTCCATATATTAGGTCAACATCCTCTCGGTACGGGACTCGGAAATTATCTCTATGCACAAAGCCACATACCCAACCCTTATCCTTACCACTTTCTTGAGCCGGTGCATAATATTTTTTTACTCAGTCTTACTGAGCTGGGTATCCCGTTGTTTTTATATGCAGTGTATCTCCTCTACCCTTATTTGAAAAAAATCTGGGAGCATGACACAGGCCGGGCTCTAATCATGGCGATATGCATCACGGGGATGTTTGACCACTACTGGCTTACGCTTCAGCAGAATATGTTGCTCTTTCCTCTGTTCTTGGGTCTGCTCAAATATGAGGATAAGTATGATAAAATAGAACGTACGTAATCCATGCCCGGTCGTCTAATGGTAGGACAACTGGCTCTGAACCAGTTTATCAGGGTTCGAATCCTTGCTGGGCAGCAAACACATATTTAGCTTACTCCAACAATCTTTAATAGACAATAACCTTCTGTAGAATACATTGAAAAATACCCTATAGTATGATATACTTTTTATCGCATACTTTATTTAAATCGTCTGAGTACTTTCTAAAACAAAGGAGACTATCATGAACGCTAGCAAGACTAGAGATGCCAGATTTTGGAACCGCTGGTACGCATCAGGAGCTGTACAACAGCCACAGCTCCCAGAAGGCGGCCTGCCTATCGTGGCGATTATCATCAACCCAATGGGTAATACCATTCTTGGGATTGGTGAAAAAATCGTGGACGAAAGTCCAACCAAAGTAGTCCGTGAAGTGATGCATGCAGTAGAGGTCCCACCCGATGAAAAATACAAGCTTGGAATGATCCTAAAAAGAATTCCTGGTTACGCCAGGCCAAGCAATTTCAAGGGGAGGGTCACAAGTTTCTTACGGGTTTAAAGTCAACACTTTTTGCATAAAAATGTTGTCGACTGTAAATCTATCATTGTAGGAGCTTCTAATGATTATCATTAGAAGCTCTTACCTTTTCATTTAAAACGTCCTTTGTCTAGTTATAACATCCGGGACTTCCTAGGAAAGTTACAACAGAAATAACTTAGGTGTTGTATTTAATTCCTTAAATAAAGAGTTCCGACTGGGTCAAACATTGCCAGTAAAATACCCCATAGTACTTGACTCTCCTTCTTTTTTGAGATATAATTAGCCTTTCGTAGCGCATCGATTCACACCTTTAAGGAGGAACAAATGTTAAATCCTATGCCCGCTATAATTCGCGATGGCAAAGAAATCAATGTCGAGTCAGATTTGTCAGGAGTATTTATAAGGTTTCATGATCTTGCTAAAGGACTGATCTTTATGTGGACTCTTAGAGTCTACCCTAAGGATTTCGTTCGCGCTGCGCAACAAGCGGCCGAAGAGAAAATGGTTCATAACGACTTTTCTCTTCGCCCCGATGGTATCTATCTTCGGGGGGGGTTTACAAACCTAGATAAGGAGGACTGTCCAGAATTGCATTTCACTGAATATGAAGGAGGTCCTGAGTTTAGGATACCCCTTTTAAGAAGTGAACTTGTATCTCTGGTCAAAGTCATTGACGGCCTATTGACCTGCTAGGTCCTAAGTCTCAATGACACAACACAAGGGCCTATTGCGAATATTGCAATAGGCCTCTTTCATTTATCACAACAATAAAAAGTTCCCACATAGTCAACCAGTGGAAGCCAAGACATGCACCCCGAAGCTAAATCATGTAAAATACCGATATCATGAGTCAGAATGTCAGTAATTTTGTTCAGGACTATCGCAATAAAAATAAAGTTACCCAAGAGGAACTTGGGAAGGCTGTGGGCGTAACACGCCAGACAATTATTGCGATTGAAAAAGGCAACTACACCCCATCTGTTTTGCTTGCCTTGAAAATTGCGGAGTATTTCAACACGACTGTTGAGAAATTGTTTACAATAGAGAAGTAAATATGATTATTGAAACTATCAGTGCAACTCTAATACTTGGAATAGCAATTCTCTTTTTAAATCCAGGACATCTCACCATGCCAGACACCATGGTGTCAATGCTGATCATCACACTCATAGTTTCATTTCTCACCTTCGCGGCTTATCTCTTCAGAGAAAAATCTTCCGATGAGAGAGAGACAGTACATATCCTTACCGCTGGAAGAATTTCATATCTCGTTGGTGTTGGCACCTTGATAATTGGGATTATTCTTCAAGCTTTAAAACATGAAATCGATCCATGGCTTGTCATTGCACTCTGTGCAATGATCTTCTCTAAACTTCTCTCACGCATCTATTCTCATTTCAAAATGTAAAGCCGACTTGACATTTATGTTTTGATTTACTACGATAAGTAAAGATAAAAGATCGGAGGTGAATTTAAATTTATGAAAAATCCAATAATAATTTTCGTGGTTATTGCAGTTGTGGCTGTCCTTGGCTTCGGAGCTTATACGCTTTTACAGAATTCTTCCCAATCCGATTCCATGATGAAAAAAGATGAGACTATGGTGCCTAAAGTAGAAACGAGTATGGAACCAATAAATGCAATGATGCAAAAAGATGATGGCGCCATGGAAAATGATCAGATGATGGATGATAAAATGGCTGGCTCTAGATATGTTCAGTACAGCAAGTCAGCACTCGACAGCGCATCCAATAATCGTCGTGTATTATTTTTCTACGCTTCGTGGTGCCCGACATGCAAACCGGCCGATACAAGTTTTACACAAAATGAAAGTAAAATTCCAGAAGACGTAACGCTGATTCGAGTCAATTACAACGACCCTGAAACAGATCAGGAAGAAAAAGATCTTGCTAAACAGTACGGAATCACCTATCAGCATACTTTTGTCCAGATTGATAATTCTGGAAAAGAAGTAAAAAAATGGAATGGTGGACAAATAGATGAATTACTTTCTAATATTAAGTAATCTGTGGTTCTGGCCCGTCAATAGGCGGACCAGTATCAGAGATTAATTAACAAAATTTATGATATTACTTATCGCATTTGCATTTTTAGCTGGTATTATCACAGTCCTCTCACCGTGTATATTACCTATCCTTCCCATCATACTTACATCAAGTATTGGCGGCGTGAATACTGTAATATCGCGTCCAATTGGAGTAATCACAGGATTTATTCTGAGCTTCACTTTTTTTACCCTTTTCCTTTCAACAATTGTCCGCCTGAGCGGAATTCCTGCTGAAACGCTTCGATTCGTATCAGTGCTTGTTGTAGCCGGGTTTGGGTTATCGCTTCTCGTTCCACAGTTTCAGGTACTTGTTGAGCGTCTATTCTCTAAACTCTCGGGTTTTATGCCAAACAGTCAAAGAAAAACTGGCTTTAGCGGTGGATTAGTAATTGGATTCTCAGTTGGACTTCTCTGGACGCCATGCGTTGGACCGATTCTTGCTTCGGTTATATCTCTGGCTATCACTGGGACAGTTACGTTTGATGCATTTTTAATTACTCTTGCCTATTCACTCGGCACTGCAATCCCTATGTTTTTGATTATACTTGGGGGACAAAACACACTTCGTCGGGTGCCCTGGTTACTTTCAAACTTAGGGTATATTCAAAAAGTGTTCGGTGTATTAATGATTGTGACTGCAATAGGAATATTTTTTAATGTTGATCGCAGATTCCAGACATTTGTCTTAAATACATTCCCTCAATATGGCACTGGCCTCACGAAACTCGAAGACAATGAATTGATTCGTAATCAACTTGATAAAAAAGCTGGTTCTGAAATGCAGAAAGATGACATGGGAAAACCGATGTTTGATCTCATTTTACCCAAAGGTGTTAAGGCCCCGGAGATAATTCCAGGAGGAACTTGGTTTAACAACGGACCAACAACACTGGAGCAGTTAAAAGGCAAGGTTGTTATTATCGATTTTTGGACATACTCATGTATTAACTGTCAAAGGACTCTACCCTATCTGAAAGATTGGAATGAGAAATATAAAGATAAAGGATTAGTCATCATTGGTGTTCATTCTCCTGAGTTTGAGTTTGAAAAAAATGAAAAGAATGTTGCCCAAGCAATCAAAGATTTTAAACTTACTTACCCTATTGTCCAAGATAATAATTTTGCCACCTGGAGAGCCTACAGCAATCGGTACTGGCCAGCCAAATATTTCATTGATAAAGAAGGTTATGTCCGATATTCGCACTTTGGAGAAGGTGCCTATGATGAATCTGAAAAAGTTATCCAGGAACTATTGAAGGAAGCAGGAGCCACTGATGTATCATCGCAGATAAACAATCCAACCTATCAGATTCAATCCAAAACTCCTGAAATATATCTCGGTTATGGACGCATTGATCATTTTGCTTCGCCTGAGGATATAGAGAAAAATACATTAGGTCAGTATACTGCTCCATCTAATCTGAGATACAATGAAATGGCTTATGAGGGTGACTGGAATGTCATGGAAGAATATGCCAATCCCCAAATAGGAGCAAAACTTCATCTGAACTTTGACGCTCAAGAAGTATTCTTAGTTATGAGATCAAAAGGATCACCTGCCAAAGTAAAGGTATATATTGATGATACAACACAGTTTTTTGGAAAGGATGTCACTAACGGAACTGTTACCATAGACGTGGATACCTTATATAAGATTATTAAACTGCCATCGCCAGGCAATCACAACTTACGCTTGGAATTTGAAGATAATAATGCAGAACTGTATGCATTTACATTTGGATAAATATATGATCTTCCGCCTAAATAGTAAATACAATAATCTTTTTATCCTAATTACACTCATACTTCTGCTAGGAGGAGGGATTGTGTTATTCTCTCAGAAACAGCAAAAAACTGTAGAATCACTTCAAGAAATTTCCACAGACATGATTCTTGCAGGTTCTTTTAACCCGGATAAACAAAAAACAGATGCAGAATGGGAACAGATATTGAACCCAGAACAATATCATATTTTAAGAAAAGCTGGTACTGAAATCCCATTTACTGGGCTGTTAAACAAAGAGAAACGAAAAGGAACATATTATAGTGTTGGTTGTGATGTTCCACTCTTTAGATCTGAACAGAAATTTAATTCTGGTACAGGTTGGCCTAGCTTTTGGGCACCAATAAGTGAAGATGCGCTCGTATTACGTAGAGAAGAAGCACCAGGAGATAATAGGATTGAAGTCCTTGATACCTGTGGTGGACACTTAGGACATGTTTTTGATGATGGTCCCGAACCCACAGGTAAAAGATACTGCATGAACTCTGTGGCGCTCCGATTTATTCCCGATGAGAATTAATAACTTTCTTACACATGTATCCCAGCTCCAAGCTGTTTTCTACTTCATAATCTGCAATAATAAAACTATGAATCGGAAATTGGTTTTTTTTACCAGCTTGTTCATTTGCGTTTTGACTATTTTTATAACAGCGAGTCCCACTTTTGCTGCCATGAGTGAATTTACGAATTTTGGGACAACCGGCTCAGGAGATGGACAATTTACAGATCCTGTAGCTGTTGCAGTTGATTCTTCTTTCAATATATTTGTTGTAGATCAAAGCAATAATCGAGTTCAAAGATTTAATAATACACTTCTCTATGTTGACCAATGGGGAAGCTTGGGTACTGGACCAGGACAATTTGATTCTCCGACTGGTATTGCGATAGATATAGCAAATAATGTATATGTCGTTGATACCAATAATAACCGTGTTCAAAAATTTGATACGGATGGTACCCATCTTGATGAATGGGGAGGTTTAGGTTCTGCTGATGGGCAACTAAACCAACCTTTTGGAATTTTTATTGATATAGATAGCAATGTATATGTTACAGAAACGGGAAATGACCGGGTCTCGGTATTTGATACCAACGGGAATTTTATAAGAAAATTTGGAGGCCCAGGGAGTGGTGATGGCCAGTTTGATTCTCCCACCGGTATTAGTGTAGACATCGATGGGAAAGTATACGTTGCGGATGCAACGAATAATCAAATTCAGGTCTTTGATCCTGCCGGGGTATTTGTACGAAGATTTGGCTCAACCGGAACAGGAAACGGACAATTTACCATAGCCGCAGGAGTCGCACTAGACGGTCTGGGGAATATCTATGTTACCAGTGTCTTGGATTCGAGAGTTCAGAGACTGAGTACAACGGGTACCTTTGCCGAATCAGCACTTTTAAGCGGAGGAAATGAAGCAACATACTTAATTAATGCTTTTAGTTTTGGAGGAGGAACTATTGCTCTCTTTGTACCCACAACTGATGATAATGTTGCCGTATTTATGGTATCAGTACCAACAGGTACACCTACGCCCTCACCTACGCCAACACTAACCCCAACACCAACCATTACGCCCTCGCCCACCATCACACCACCAACTCAGACAATAGAAGCTACATGGAGAGAAGTGCAGCCTGCTGGAGATAATGACTACTCATGGAGAGTCGCAGCAATGAGCAATAACGGTCAGCATATAATTGGGGCACAAAGTGGTCAACGATTATATATGTCCTCCGACCACGGGTATACATGGAGAGAAGTGCAACCGGCAGGAGATTCAAATAAACAATGGTATATGACTGCGATGAGTGGAGATGGGCAAACAGTACTTGCTGGCGTGTACAGTGGCAGATTATATCTATCTACCGATGCTGGAGAAACCTGGACAGATACTCAGGCTGCCGGAGATACTGATAGCCAGTGGTATTATGGAGCTGCAATGAGTACCAATGGACAGGTGATGATAGCCGGAGTCAGTAATGGACGATTGTATAGATCTATTAACGGCGGGGCGACCTGGGTTGAAACCCAACCTGCCGGAGATACAAATAAAGGATGGCTCCCCGCCGCAGTGAGTGGTGATGGGCGGACAATACTTGCCGGTATATATAGTGGAAGGATCTATCGCTCTACAAACAGTGGGTCTAGTTGGACAGAAATACAACCTGCAGGCAACAACGATAGTTCATGGATAAGCTTGGCAGTAAACGGTGATGGACAGACAATGGTTGCCGGAGTAGATAATGGACGTTTGTACCTTTCAACAGATGGTGGGGATACCTGGTCAGAAAAACAACTGGCAGGAAATGTAAGTCGTGATTGGCGAGTCGCAAAAATAAGTAATGATGGTGAGCGAATATTTGTGGGTAGCGGAAGCGATGCAAATGGAAGATTGTTTTTGTCTACAAATGGAGGAGTCTATTGGTATGAAACCCAGCCCATTGGAAATACTAACTATTTTTGGGAGCCGGCAGCAATAAGTAGTGATGGAAGTACACTTCTTGTTGGTAAACCTGGGGGAAGATTATATGTCGGTACATTACCGTTACCAACAGCCACTCCCCGATCTACCTCTAATTCATCTCCGACCCCGACTACATCTACCACGAACGTCCCATCATGTTCCGCATCTATGCCAACCAATACACCTGACTTATTTCAAATAGATGTAAATAACAAACAGGCAGTCGTATATTTTTCACCCGTTTCTGAATCTAATAAATATTTTATTGCATATGGAAAAACTCAAGGTAGTGAAGAATATGGAGCCGAATTTGATCAATCAAATTCATCAGGGGTCATATCTTTTACGATCAACTATCTTCAACCCAACACTACATACTATTTCAAAGTACGCTCCGGAAACGGTTGTATGCCAGGTGAATGGGGAAATACAATAAAAATTAAAACGCTGACTAATACAAAAGGTGGTAAAACATTTTATAAAAACTTTTTATCACGAATGTTGTCTGTATTTCCTAAACAAGTAATAGATGCTGGAAGTAATGTATTGGGGGCTACAGATCTTTCGGGAAAGAAATGCACATACGTGGTGCAGGAAGGAGATAATTTATGGAATATCGCAGTCAACAGGTTGGGAAATGGAACAAAATATGTAGATATTATGAAAGAAAATGGACTTAATTCTAATTTACTTTATGTTGGCCAAAAATTAAAAGTGAAATGCTAAAAGATTCATCCCTTCCTCAAAATCTTCTCCATAACTTTTCCTTTTGCCAGTTCATCGACTAATTTATCTAAGTAACGAATTTCACGCATCAGTGGGTCTTCAATCTCTTCTATCCGCACGCCACAGATGACACCTGTAATTGAGTTTCTCAAAGGATTTAAGAGAGGAGCTTCTGCAAAAAAAGTTTCAACGTCTGTTTGTTTTTCAAGCAGCGTATCTAATTCCTGCTGAGTATAGCCGGTAAGCCAACCGATAATTTCGTCAACTTCTTCCTTGGTACGGCCTTTCCGCTTGGCTTTTGCAACATACTCAGGATAAACTCGTGCGAAACTCATTGTATATATGCGA
This sequence comes from uncultured Gammaproteobacteria bacterium, assembly GCA_964590815.1. GTDB lineage: Bacteria > Patescibacteriota > Microgenomatia > UBA1406 > GWC2-37-13 > CAZMJG01. The sequence goes on from CAZPYR010000011.1 coordinate 16,381, forward strand.
TGTTTTTTCATAATATATATTTCTGTAGTGTTTATTATTGTAACACTATATAGAAGATTTACTGGCTCGGATATAACCGAACAAAATATGTTTTTCGATAATTATTTGTTGAAAAACGATAAATAACAGTATATACTTAACTATGAGCTTATACGTTCTGTATGTATTATGAAACAAATCTCAACATCATTTTTAAAGATCGCCATTATCTTGATCGGGGGCGCAGTCCTAAGCGGACTGATATTTTTCCCTCAGACTGAAGGAAGAGCTAAGGATTTAGATCTAATAAGCATATATCTTGATCCGTTCATTTTGTATATCTATATAGCCTCACTGGCATTTTTTGCAGCCCTCTTTCAAGCAATCAAACTTTTGGGCTTTGTTGAAAACAATAATATCTTCTCCCCTGCTGCTGTGCATGCGGTACGCCATATCAAATACTGTGGGGTCGCCATGATTGGCTTTATTGTAGGAGCTCAAGTATTTATCATGTTCACTGGCGAAGAAGACAAAGCTGGTCCTATCGCCATGGGGATATATATTACCATCCTGACCTGTGTGGTAATAGCTGCGGCTGACATATGTGAAAGATTATTAAAAAATACCATATCTACAAAGTCAAAAAAAGTATTAACAATTTAATACATAATTAATACATTATTTTTTCCGTATGAAACCAAGCTCAACATTATTTTTAAAATCTGTTGTTTTCCTTATCGGCCTTGCCGTACTTGCACTATGTGTACTTGCCTTACCGGCAGGAATTATGTCTGATCGAGCAGGATATTATCGCCCAATCTTACTAGGCCTCTATATCCCCGCCATACCATTTTTCTATGCTCTGTATCAGGCGATACGGATACTCAACTTTATCGACAAAAATAACATTTTTTCTGAGGTGTCTATTGTTGCATTCAAAAAAATAAAATACTGTGCCCTTACCATAAGCGCCTTATTTGCAGCAGGTATGCCGTATATTTTTTATGTAGGAGATAAAGATGATGCACCTGGAGTCATAGCGATCGGATTTATCATTATATTTGCTTCAATTGTGATTGCCACGGCTGCGGGGGTATTCCAGAGTCTCGTACAAAATGCAGTTGATATTAAGTCTGAAAACGATCTAACAGTTTAAAAAAATATGGGCATAATAATAAATATCGATGTCATGCTAGCAAAAAGGAAAATGAGTGTCACTGAACTTACCGAAAAAGTAGGCATCACCATGGCAAATCTTTCAATTTTGAAAAATGGAAAGGCCCGCGCTATACGTTTCTCTACTTTAGAAGCAATTTGCAAAGCCCTAAACTGTCAACCTGGAGATATTCTTGAGTATAAAAACGATTAATCTTTCACACCATGAATCTTCTTCATATGAAGATAGGACGTTTGAATAATTTTTTCTAAAACCGTGATATCTATATCATCAAGTTTATTGATATATAAACAACCTACGCTTTTTTTATGTTTTCCTACTTTTTGTAAGAATTCCTCTGTTTCTTTAAATCCCGACATAATATAGAGAGTAAGATTTTGTTTACGCGGAGAAAAACCAACTAAAGGCCAATCGCCTTCCTGCCTACTTCGCTCAGATTTGTAATGATACTTTCCAAAACCGATGATACTTGTCCCCCACATTTTGGCAGGTTGCGCCGTAATTTTTTCAAACAGTTTTAGCAGAGTAAAAGCATCTTCTTTCTTTTTTTCATCTGAAACTGTATTTATAAAATCTATGACGCTCGCGGTTGTTACCTTTGTTTTAAGTTCTGCCATGTGATTATTGTAGCAAACCATGAGTCGCGTATTTTATATTATTTGTAAGAATTGTCTGTGATATTGATCATCGTGTTAAAATGGAGATATGACAACTAATCCAATCACTGTACAAACCATTGTAAATGCTCCAGTAACAAAAGTTTGGAACTACTGGAATGCTCCTGAACATATCATGAAATGGGCATTTGCCTCAGAGGACTGGGAAGCCCCAGCTGCTGCTAATGACTTGCGTGTCGGTGGTAAATTTAGTACGACCATGGCTTCTAAAGATAAAAGTGCCAGTTTTGAATTTGATGGAGTTTATACTGCAGTAAAGGAACACGAACTGATTGAATATGATATGTCAGATGGTAGACATGTGAAAGTAGCATTTCACGAATCCCCTGAAGGTATAAAAGTGGTAGAAACATTTGACCCCGAACAAACACATTCAGAAGAAATGCAACGAGGCGGCTGGCAGGCTATACTTGATAACTTTAAAAAATACGTTGAAAATAACTGATAGTAAATTTTCAAATAAATATGGCACAAAAAATAATACCGCATCTTTGGTATGATCATGAAGCTAAAGAAGCCGCTGAATTTTATACATCGATATTTCCTCATTCTAAAATCACCAATCTCACCGTCCTTGAAGATACCCCATCAGGCAAATGTGATCTGGTATCTTTTGATATTCTTGGATATTCATTCATGGCAATCAGCGCTGGACCACTCTTCAAATTTAGCCCTGCGATATCATTTATGGTGAACTTTGATCCATCAAAGAATAAAGATGCACGAAAACAGCTTGATACTATCTGGGAAAAACTTATGGATGGAGGCAAAGCACTCATGCCACTTGATAAGTACCCTTTTAGTGAACGTTATGGTTGGGTAGCAGATAAATATGGTCTTTCGTGGCAACTTATTTTCACAAATCCCGAAGGCGAAGAACGGCCACCTATTATCCCATCTTTTCTTTTTGTAGGTGATGTCTGTGGCAAGGCTGAAGAAGCGAGCAATTTTTATATATCTACTTTCAACAGTTCTAAGCGCGGAGTAATGAGTCGATATCCAGCCGGGATGGCCCCAGATAAAGAAGGCTCGATTATGTTTACAGATTTCACATTAGAAAACCAATGGTTTGTAGCAATGGATAGCGCGCATGAGCACAAATTCACCTTTAATGAGGCTGTCTCGCTTCTCGTAAACTGTGAGGATCAAGCAGAAATAGATAACTTGTGGGAAAAATTATCAGCTGTACCCAAGGCCGAACAATGCGGATGGTTACAAGACAAATATGGTATCTCATGGCAAATTTCCTCGGTCGAACTCCGAGACATGATGGATCATGGTACTCGAGAACAAATCAATAAAGTAACACAAGCCTTTTTGCCTATGAAGAAATTTGATATTGCCAAACTAAAAAAAGTATATGCAGGAAAATAAATTTCATAACAGGACAATAGGAGATCCTTTTCCTAACTTAATAATTAAAGTTTGTCACATACTCCAATCCAATACATGGGACGCTCTATTTCCTCATCAATAATTTCTTTGGGCATAAATGCATCTACATTCCAGACAAGCTCTGTCTTGCCTGAAGATAATCCATTTATGTGTGCGGGCATGACAATTCCCTCAGAAGACTCTCTGATAATAAGTTGTCCATACCAGTTAATAGGAGTAAATAGATCTTTCGTAATGGATGCGATTGTCTCTCTATAAAGAGGATATCCTTTAGGAAAAGCCCATTCAAATGGTCGAAATATGTCCCGACTCTGGCGACTTTTTATCGTAAAAAGCAAACGTCCATCAGATTTGATTACTCGATGTAATTCACTAAATACTGCGTGAATATCGGACTCTTCGCCTTCAAAACCAGCACCAAACACTTCAATAATAGTTGCAGCATCAAACATATTATTACTAAATGCAAGTTGTCGCGCATCCATTTGATGTAAAAATGCCGTTCCATTTTCAAGAAGTGGTTGAACGACAGGATTGATACGCGCTTCTTGAAGTTTTTTTGTATCAATATCGATTGAATACAATTTTTTACATAATTTTGAAAGGAAAGGCAAACCTAATCCATTATATGTCCCAACATCTAGCAGTGTTGAAACATGATCAATTTGAGTACTGGTAAAATCGTAGACATGACGGAGGCGCTGCGCAATTGTCCCATTACGAAACTCCACCAAAGAAGTTGGTTCTATGGATCTATCCTGTTCACTTTGATATGCTTCCACGCTCATACAGGAAGTATATCAAAGTATATACTGTCTTCAATGCAAACTGTCCATATGCCCAGATAAAAAATCTGATCCATATTGGTCACATACTAAAAATAAGCGCTAAATAGGCATATCCTATAATATCGCTATACTTTATACATATTTTTGAGTATAATTTCCATTTATGTCAGAAAGATACAGACGATTAGGAAAAAAGGCCGTTCACCTTGCTAGTGGCTTACTTGTAGCTGCAGCTATGTCTGGCTGCATCAAACCATACGAACATCCACAAGAGCTTCCACCAGCCGTTCCGATTGTGACAGCCATCGGCCCTGAAGGAGAGGGAGATACAGCACCTCCTATTGGAGACCCTGATCAAATACACAGTGCCGCAGATGCTACAGAAGGCGGAGATCCTATAAATCTCGGAGATGAAATGCCTATTGTACGTATTCTGACAACCAATACCCAAGGCCAGGGGTACTGTACGTCTGCTATAAAATCTCCTCAAGTACTTCGAACTGCTGGACATTGTACTATGACATATGGCAACGATTCTCCTTATAATCCTCACTCCGTAGATCCAGTAAGTGCTGGCTACTGGGAAGCGGTCGCAGAACTGCAATATGCGGGTATGCCTATTCCAACTCAAACAATAATAGTAAACAATATAGCTGTACACCCTGATTATGTCATTTATAACGCTGGCGATGTGGCGAACAATGATATGGCAGTCTACCATTTGGCTGAGCCTATAAATACAGTCCCCGGTATTACCTTTGTTGAGACTGCATCTCTTACATCAACATCAATTACCAAAGGTACCAATGTAGAAATAAGTGGGTATGGAGGAGGCGACCTGAATGAACCTAAAACAATTACCAATACAGTTTCAGGTTTCGAAGTCGCTCCCAACTTTGCAGAGGCACCGTTATTTACTGTCAGTCCAGTGAAAGATGCGCAAGGTAATACTATGAAAGTTATTGGAGGTGATAGTGGCGCCCCGGTAAGACACAATGGAGAACAAATCGGTATAGTATCAGGGATATATATAAACGGCCCTCAAATAAATGATGCCCTGATCGTAAATATAGTAAATCCTGAAAATAATGCAGCACTGGCTTTACTAGAACAAAAAGTTCAAGATATACCTAAAGCCGAGCCACCTATGCATTATCTATACGCAGAAATCCAGCCAGAAAACGAAGATGTCATCGCAGAGACAACTACCACCTGGTTTAATGCTCAGGTACCGGTAGAAGCTGTCGTGCCTAGTGCTCAAATGACTGGTACTATTTTCTATGATCATGAAGATATTCCTGAGACAAACGCACTTGGTCCAATGCATCTCAACGTAGAGACACAACATTCACGCTGTTTTGAGATTGGAGAACCAATTGCGGGTGCTGAGATGAAAATCACGCAGGTGACATCAACAACTATAGATTTTCCAACTCTTACCAAAGTAATAATAAGGTATTCTCTAGACTTAGAGCCTGCTACTGAGCCTCCGACTGAAACTCAAGATTTGCCATTAGCTTCATTTCCCATTACAAGCAACTGTGATGGCACAACGGATAATGAGGTATGGCTGTACCCAGTAACTGGCGGCGCAGATCCGCAGGACAGCGAGTTTAAACCTACCACGGCACAAATCAATCATAATCCCGATGGCGAACCTCTTACGCTATCCTATCAGTTTAGCCCCAAACCAGGACAAGTCGTTGAAGCCAGCGTGTCTGTACCACCTCAACCGATCAATATAGAGCCGGGACAAACATTTGATACGAAAGATACACATGGTGTGAACTTACATATTGAGTCTTCTCCAGTAGACAATGAATGCAGTGCTTCCAGTGTAAAGATTATTCGAGAATCTTCTCCATTTACATCATTATTGGATGTACAAAGTGAGTCGGAAGCTCATAAATATATATTATTTATGAATCGTGATGATATCAAGACCGTTTCAGTTACATTGCCTGGCTCCTGCAATAATCGCAGCTTTCTCCCAGTTATAAGGAAATAACTTTATTCAGATAACTCGCTGCATTATAAGAATCATGTCGGAAAAAATTCCTCAAAATTTTTATCTTTTATAATATCAATATGAAATATATCCTTTTTTTTGTTGTTGTGTGTCTTGTAGGCGGTGGACTATATCTACTGGTTTTTGGTCAAGGGACAACGCAACCTCTACCCGCTGGATCTTCAGCTCCGACTTCTAAAGCTGAGTCTGCTACTAATATACCCAAAACGACAGTTATAGCCGAAGGACTAGATACTCCTTGGTCTATTGTTTTTCTTCCAAATAAAAATATGCTTGTCACTGAAAGGCCAGGACGAGTAAGGCTTATTCGTGAGAATACCCTCGTTCCTCAGCCAGTAGCCACCCTTTCACATGTTTACGAGATTGGTGAAGGTGGACTTCTCGGGATTGCGCTGCATCCAGATTTTAACAACAATCATTATGTGTATTTGTACTATACCTATAGTGCAAATGGTGACAATACTCTGAATCGAGTTGTCCGCATGACATATAAGGACGGTATATTAAATAACGAAGAGATCATCATTGATGCAATCCCTGGAGCCTCAAACCACAATGGTGGTCGGATCGCATTTGGCCCCGATAACTATCTGTATATCACGACCGGTGATGCTCAAGAACCATCTCATGCTCAGGATAAAAATTCACTGGCGGGCAAAATCTTACGGGTGACGGATAAAGGTGCAACAGCTCCTGGAAATCCTTTTAATAATCGTGTTTATTCTTATGGACATCGAAATCCACAAGGAATAACATGGGATAATCAAGGTAAATTATGGGCGACAGAACATGGCCGATCTGGTATTCAATCAGGACTTGATGAACTCAATAGTATTGAAAGCGGGGACAACTATGGCTGGCCAGAAATACAAGGAGATGAAACCCGACAAGGAATGAAAACAGCTCAAACAAATTCGGGGAATACCACCTGGGCACCTGCTGGCATAGCTTATCATGAAAACATGCTGTATTTCGGTGGATTACGTGGAAAAAGCATATACGCAGTAGATTTAAAAGATGGGAATGCTGATAAGTTACATCAAGTTTTAAATGGGGAATATGGAAGAATTCGCGAAGTAAAAAAAGGTCCCGATAATATGCTTTATATAACAACGAGTAACCGCGATGGTCGAGGTGTACCCGCAGGGACAGATGATAGGATAATTCGTCTCAATCCACAACTTATTTCACCCTAATCTATCTGAGATATTTTGCGACTATATCGATAAGATCCTGCGTGTCAAATGGCTTTGCTAAAAATGCTTCTGCACCGCATGCAGTAGCGCCAGCTTTTGCGCTTGGATGGGCTGAAATCATAATTACGGGAATTAGTTTACTATTTTCAGTATTTTTTAAAATCCGACAAATATCTCGACCATCTTTTCCAGATATAAGGACATCTAACAAGATCAGATCAGGTTTAAATGAAGTGACTTTTTCAAAGATTTCATCACCTTTTAGTGTCGTTTCAACCATGTAGCCTTCATCTTCTAGGACTAAACAAACTGCGTCTAAAATACTTTCATCATCATCAACGATCAATATCTTTTTTGTCATATTATTTTTTTTGTATTATTGGCAGACTAAAATAAAAAGTTGAACCTTTGCCCTTTTCACTTTCAACCCAAATTTGGCCGTGATGTCGGATTACTATTTCTTTAGAGATATATAATCCCATTCCAAAACCAGGAAATGTTTTTTCCGTATCATCTGTTACTTGATACAATCTTTCAAAGATTTTATCTTGTTGACTCTTGGCAATACCGATACCAAAATCCTGCACACCCACAATAATATTGTTTTTATCTTTCTGCACAGCTACTTTTATCAATTCCTTTCCTGCTGAATATTTTATTGCATTAGTAATCAAATTAGTTAGGACTTGATATATACGAAATTTATCAGCACATACGCTAAGTTCTTCTCGTTTATTGAAAATAATTTTTTGTCTCTTGGCTGTAGCCTGCAAAACGTCAATTGTTTCTTCTATGAGGTTATCTATCCGAAAATCTTCTTTATTAAAGCTCAACTTACCAGTCTGTAGACGTGAGACATCCAGAAGATCCTCTACTAGTTTCTGCAACCTTTTTGTTTGTGTTTTTATATTCTGCAGCGTCTTTTCGGCCTTCTCATCATTGTAAATTTTGATTTTTGACATGAGGACATCTACATACAGCTTCATACTGGTGATTGGGGTTTTAAGCTCATGTGAAGCCATATTTACAAAATCATCTTTGCGTTTTTCCAATTCTTTCTGGTCTGTTACGTCTACTATAATTGACGCTGCAGCAATGGTATTATTGGCCTTGTTATGTACAGGTGCCGCATTTACTTGAAGGTATCTGTGCACTCCTTTATCTCTTTCTATAATAAATTCTTTCCCAACGACGGGCTTCCCAGTCTTCAAAGTTTGAGCTAACACACTTTCAGATGGTGCAACAGGCCGACCATCCATAAATGATGAAGGGACTATTTGGTCTTCACCTGCTTTAAAGCCTATTGGAAATTTTTTGCCGATGATTTTTTCTATTTGTTTATTCGCTTGAACGACAACTCCTTTCGCATCAGTGATAATAACGCCTACAGGCAACTGCTGAATAATTGTTTGAAGTCGACGTTTTTCATCAGCTTCTCGTTCAATAAGAGTATCTATTGTTTCTTTGAGCCAACCGACAATGCCCGCTAACAAAAAATACAAAAAACCTAAGACAAACGTTGTCTCTATAGCGGACTCGAATTGATCTCCCGAATAGTGTCGCGAATAAATAATATAGAAGTAATATCCAATAGTGATTGTTGCGGCAATAAATCCTCCTCGAGTTCCATCCCGAAAAGCAAAATAAATAATAAGAGCTATGAAAACAAAAATCGCAAATAAACCCACTGCAGCTGGGTTGTGCAACACCTTATATACAAATACCTCTACAACCACGGCACAAAGTGAAGTTACAATAAAAGGGAACAAATAAGAATAATTTCTATTCCCTAATCTTTCAATTGGATTTAGATACGAAATGATTTTTTTCATGCGTTATATCAATCTATTTTATCAGAAATATGAGCCTTTCCCTTTATCCTACGTGAGAAAAAAGTAAGAAAACTATTCTTACATATTGCATATACAAATATTTCCTTTAACCGCAATAATTATCACTTACAAATATTTCATATTAAAGCCTTTTTTGATAAAGTATTAATATGTGGCAAAGTTTTTTAAAACATGCAGGAAGTATTGTGCTCATGTTTTTTCTCTTTTTTTACTCTGTTGCTTTCTGTGTAAATGCAGCTCTTCCTGGATCGCATTCAGCGACTGTTTCGGGAGATGTTTTTCTGGGTGGTGATTATATCGAACTTGGAGTGAGTCAATATGGTTCTTTTGGTACGGATCAAAGTAAGCCTGCTGGATTCTATGGCACGGCAGCACGCAGTCAGATTGGTATGAGCAGTGATCTTGATGGCTTTGATAATGGTACTGATTGGCGAATGGACTTTTTTATGCCTGGCACTCAAGAAGAACGGTGGTCGATTGGATACAAAATCGGAGGCTCAGCAACTACAGCAGCCAACGCACGAAGAAATAGTACTACACAAATTACCAATAATACTGTCACGAATCAATCTAGTGGTGACTTATTACAAGCCACAAGTGTGGGATCATATGGATCAAATTTGCAGATTACACAAGTTATCTCATTTAATAAAGGAGACAAATTTTTCAAAAACGAAGTTACACTTGAAAACATTAGTGGATCAAACACCCTTGATAATGTACGATACATGAGATCGTTTGATCCGGATAATACGGTAGATAAAAGTGGTAGTTATACGACTCGAAATGCTATCTTATATACGTTTGCGAATGGCGACGGTAAAGCTGTAGTACAAGCTGATACTTCTAATACTGATGCAGACCCTGTATATACCGGAACAGGTGGCGCAAGCGGAGGTACTCGCTCCCCGATTCTCTTTTATAGTAATGATTCCCGTTCACGAGTAGGTTATCATTCCAGTTTAACCCCGGGCAATGTGTATACTGCGGCTGTCTATGATTCTGTACCAGCTCAGGGCTCCGCAGAGAATAGAGATGGCGCAATATCTATCACCGTTGATGTGGGAACACTCGCTGTTGGGAGTACCTCAACCTTTATTTACTATACCAGTCTCGATAATCGCGATTTTGCAGAGGTTATTGCAGATATTGAAGAAGAAATTAGTGCTACCCCAACTGCCACGCCAACGCCTTCAAATGCAAATCCTAATACACCTAGTACTCTGGGCCCTACAGCACAAATAAATGGAAGCGCAAGTAGTACATCGCAACCACTTCTTTCATTCTCCTTAAGTGATCCCGATGGATCAGATACAGTGAAATATCGAATTCAAGTTGATGACACTTCTGATTTCTCATCTCCACTCATAGACTACACATCTGTACTTGCTGCACAAGGGGCACGATCTTTTACAGTCGGTCAAACTACTTCTGGAGGAACTTATACCGTGGGTTCTGCGTCTCAGACGCTAAGTAATGGCAATTATTATTGGAGAGTAAAAACGATTGATAATAGTAATGCTGAATCAAGTTATGCGACAGCCAATAGCGGCAGTGTAGCTTTTATTATAAATACAAATACACCTGGATTATCTAGTATATCTTCAAATACTACCACCAATTCTGCAACTGTTACGTGGACGACAGATGAACAAACATCCTCACTTATTGAATATGGACTGGTACCGAGTTATGGCTTTACAACCTCAGAAACAGACACTTCGCCACGTGTTACGAGTCACAGTGTCACAATACCTGATTTGAAACAATGTGCCCGATATTTTTATCGTGTTAAATCAAAGAATAATGCAGGAACGGAAACAGTGTCCTCGCAGATGACGTTCACAACAACTGGTTGTGTTGCCTCTATTATTGAACGAGGGTCAGAATCAAATATAGATGAAACCACGGGAGGGACTGTTGAACTTACCAATGATACATCACGTGCTTCTATTACTATACCTACCAACTTTGCCGATGATTCTGCTTCATTTCAGTTGAATAAAATTGAAAATAATAATCTACCGCCTGCACCCACCGAAAAGACAGTCGCGGGCAATAATGTCTATGATCTCATTGCGGTAAAAAGCGATAATACTCAAATCACATCCTTTAATCAACCAATTACCTTCCAAATTATTTATGGCAATGATTTAGAATCAAATTATCGAGAAGATACACTAAACGTATACACACTAGTTGATGGTAACTGGCAACAAGTGACATGTACCCATGAAATGGGGACCAATACATTTACCTGCACACTTAATCATTTCTCTTTATACGTATTATTTGGAATACCATTAAATCCTTCAAGCTCGAGTACTTCTTCGTCAAATGTAAATGGTGGCAGCTGTAGCAATACAAAGCCTGAATCCAATCCGGATTTGTTTCAAATAGATACGACAGAGACAACTGCCAAACTGTACTTTACTCCGATCATGCATACGACACAATACTATATAAGCTATTCTGAAAACTCATCTGCTGAGGAACATGGAGCTCTTGTATCTTTGGGTTCCGATGGTGTGCAGAGCTATACCGTCGAGAAACTTACACCCAACAAAACATACTATTTCAAAGTACGAGGACACAATGGCTGTACACCAGGTGAC
>CAZPYR010000012.1:0-8941 GCA_964590815.1 uncultured Gammaproteobacteria bacterium
CCATATAAAATGGCATGAAAGCGAATGTTTTCTTCACCACTTAAATTGCGATCTAGGCTTGGATTCTGGAAGATAATACCAATGCTTTGCCTCACTTCATTTTGTTGTTTTTCAATATCATATCCACCAATGGTTATAGAACCTGATGTTTTAGAGAGAGTGGTGGTAAGAATGGAAATCGTAGTAGTTTTTCCTGCGCCATTTGGCCCTAAAAATGCAAAAAACTCACCTTCGTTTACTCTAAAAGAAATAGAGTCTACAGCGTTTTTATCTGCTTTTTTATAACGTTTGACTAGGTTGCTGACCTCTATAATTGGAGACATTTGGAAAGTATACCTGATTTTTATCTATATTAACTTAAGAATTAGTAAAGAAGTTGTAAAGTAAAGTACTGATAATTAGTCTTGGGAAATGTTAGTATGAAAGAATAGCGTAGAAACTTGACTTTTTTCTTGAAAAGGAGTATATTTTACGTATAAACGATTTGTTTTTGTTAAAAATTACATAATTATTGCGTATTATCATTTAATTTTTTAAAAATATGCAAAAGAAAACAGAATATGTGAAAGTCGCGTCCTACGAGGGACGAAAGGGAGAAGTCAAAAAAGTTGTCTTGTTGTATTCGGGAGGTCTGGATACATCAGTCATGTTAAAGTGGATTCAGGAGGAATATAATGCAGAGGTCATTGCTTTAACTATTGATATTGGTCAGCAGGCAGATGATCTTGAGGAAATCCGTCAAAAAGCAGTAAATCTCGGTGCCATAAAAGCAATTGTCGTGGATGCAAAAGATGAGTTCGCCAATGAATACATAGCAAAAGGTATAAAAGCAAATGCGTCGTATCAAGGACACTATCATCTTTCTACTCCCATTGGTCGACCATTACTTGCCAAATGGGCTGTAAAAGTAGCTGCTGCGGAAGGTGCCGATACTATAGCTCATGGCTGTACGGGTAAGGGGAATGATCAGGTACGTATTGAAGGCGTTGCTCTCGCTCTCAACCCGGACGTCAAAATCATAGCGCCTGTGCGTGAATGGGGAATGGGCCGTGATGAAGAGCTTGTATATGCTAAGAAACATAATATCCCTGTAAAGCAGACGGCCTCTAAACCATATTCGTATGATGATAATATGTGGGGAGTAACGGGTGAAGGCGGCGAAATTGAAAATCCAGGTCTTGTCCCACCACTTAAAGAAATCCTTTCTGTATGTTGTCTGCCCGAAGAAGCACCCAATGAACCGGAAATGATTACTATTGAGTTTGTGAAAGGGCTGCCGATCGCAGTAAATGGAAAACCCATGAAACTTTCTGATTTGATTATCTATTTAAATGGAGTAGGAGCTAAGCATGCAGTGGGTGTAACCCATCATATTGAGGATCGTGTAGTGGGTCTGAAAGTTCGAGGCCTTTATGAAGCTCCAGCAGCAGAAATAATCATTGAGGCTCATAGAAATCTTGAGAAATACGTGAGTACTCGTATGGAGAATGAATTCAAGTCTGAAATTGATACAAAGTGGGCATATACCTGCTATGCAGGTCTTTGGTATGAACCTCTCATGGATAATTTGAATTCATATATTGAAAAGCAGAACGAAAAAGTCTCGGGTAAGGTGACAGTAAAACTTTTTAAAGGAAGAGCAGAATCTGTAGCAGTCGAAACGCCGAATACTATATTTGAGGAAAAGCTTGCCACATTTAATGCTTCTAAGGCATTTAATCAGAATGCCTCTGCTGGTTTTATTGAGCTTTTTACCTTACAGATGCGACTGGCACAGCGAGGAGAAAAGACAGCATTATTGTCTATAGGCAGTCGCAAAAATAAAATGAAGCTTCTTTCTAGTATCAAGAAATTGCACGAGATGGGATATAAGATGTACGGGACTTATAAGACGCATAAATTTTTACTTGCCAATGATATGGAAGCCATACTGGTAAATAAAATTTCCCAACCTCATAAGCAACCTAATCTTAAGGATTTGCTTGACGCAAATCGTTTTGATTTGATCATCAATATTCCGACATCGGAAAAAGATGAAAGTGCCGGAAAAGAAATTACCGACGGGCAGTATATACGGCAGATGGCTGTCAAGAATAATGCCAAAATGGTAACAAGTGTCGAAGTCGCCAAAGAATTTATTGAAAAGCTTCGTTCACATAAAGTACGGTAAGTATTGAAACTAAAAGCCGGACCCGCGAGAATTCAAAGGTCCGGCTCTTTTTTGCTTTTAATAGAAACTTAGTTATCACTTGGTGTGATAAGCAGACTTTGTAATGATGTATTCTCTAATTCCATTACATCAATATCAATTGGATATCTGTCTATAATACTTTCAAGAGTGTATTCATCCACCATATTCATACCAATAAATGCAAAAGGAGGGATTTTATGTGCAGCTGCAAATTCCAAATAACTTACAAGGGCCGCACCGCTTGAAGAAAAATGATCTACAAAGAGTGTGGGATTTTTTTGTTGTATCACCTCATCTAGATGTGCTGATTCTACAGGAGATATGCTGATTTGAGGATCGAGCAATTTGGCTGGGGATGAATGCATATAAAGTTGTTGCACTGATAGTGAGGGTTGTACCTCTCGAATCATATTTGTCATTACACCACCATCAAGCAAGGCGCTATAAATATTGGTGGCTACTGTAATTTGTTTATGTCCTTGAGCCATTGTTTCTATAGTAGGACCTAAATTCATCTGGAAGTTTTTTATCCAGTCAGAGTGCGAAAGGAGGGAGGCAAGGGATCCAGAAGGGGGTTGAGGGGATAAAAAACAAGAAATAGGTTCCTGAACAGTCGGATCCTTATGTATTCTTCCTATACTTATATCTTGCGCTATATAGAATGGATTCAACGATGGTGCATGAGAACTCCTTGCTAGAGATAGGAGTTTCATCTCCCACATATCTTCAGATCTGTCAGATCGGTGATTTGGATAGTAGCAGGCCGCTTGCCATTTGTCATATGAAAGATTCTTAGTGGTAAGTGACGCTCCCAGTGTTTCAAATCTATATTTTGTCGCATCGTATACTTGTCTGGCTAATATAGGATGGGAAGAGGCTATCCTATCAGCCATGACGAGATAATATCGAGCTTGAGCAGATTCTTTTTTTGTTATATTTAGTATTTCTTCTGTCGATAATTGGCGTTCGGATTGTTTGAATATTTCAAAAGGCATATAAATGCCATTTATTATATCAAACCTAATACTTTTCTACCATTTACTGTTGCAATTTTTACAAGCTCGTCTATATCATAAAATCTATTTGTCTCCATAAGAAGCCGCAAATCATTCCATAAATTGGCATCATTATATGGCATAAAAATATCTGCGATATTATCTACACCCAAAGCGATTATCAAACCATATTTATGCATTTCATCAAGAGGAATAACAGGATTATGAATCGGAGCTAGTGTTTCACTTCGACGAGCATTAATCCAAGACATGGGATTTGAAATAAACATCATTTGCGCATCTGTTAGTTGTTTATAAAGATTTTCCCGATATTCTTTTGGTTGGCAGTTTATAGATATAGCGTGTACGCCGACTACTTTTCCTTGCATACCGTGCTCAATAGTTTTTTTTAGCAGCATTTCGGTTTCCTTTTCTTCAGGAATATTCAGCTCATCTATATGTACATGCACCATTTTACCTTTTTCTTTAGCCGTTCCAAGCAATATGTCTAAATGTTCTTCTTCACGTCCTTGGTCTGCCTTGAGAAGACCTCCAAGGATATCTACAAACTCTGCGCCAATTTCAAACCATTTTCGCGCCTCTTCATCAAATAAACCATAGCTTGACTGATTGAGAAATTTAAAGATCATTTGACCTTTATATTTTTCACGCACTTTTTGAGCCGCCTGTATAGATTTATCTTTCACATCAGGATCAACATCGATGAAAGTCCCGGTTGCTGTGGCGCCTTGTGCTAGTAATGTCTCAGTAGCCATAGCCATACGATCATAAATTTGATCAACAGTAGAATGGATACGAAGTTCTTTATTGAGTTTCCATTTTTCATGACGATGTTTATTGGCAAGTGCGTAGAGTTCTGGCGTGACGGTATAGGCGCGGTCAAAATGGCCATGTGTATTTACCCAGCCACCATTTTCCTGGATTTTATCCAAAATAATTTGTTTGAGGTTGAGGTATTCGACTTGTGGTTTCATGCCTACATCTTAGTCCATTTTGAGCAGTTCTTCAACTGTATGAATCACTGCTCTGAGACCTTTTTCATTTTGTCCACCACCTGGGATAATAATTTCTGCAAATTCTTTTGTGGGTTCTACAAATTGGGCATGCATGGGCCGTGAGGTCTTAATATACTGTTCATAACAAGATTCCACGGTACGTGCTCGTTCTTTAACATCTCGAATAGTTCGTCTCAATATACGAATATCAGCGGGCACATCTATAAATATTTTTAAATCACACATATCTCGCAATTCCTCGTTTTCATAGATGAGAATACCTTCAATAATAATAAGAGGAGTAGGTGCAATATGAAGAGTGACACCTGGTTTGCGTGTATGATTTGTGAAATCATACTCCGGCAGTTCTACATCTTGACCTTCTAGTAAGGATTTTAAATGGGAAATACATAAATCTGTTTCTAGAGCATTGGGATGGTCGTAATTTGTTTTGACTCGCTGAGACATCTCCATATGAGATTGGTCTCTATAGTAGCGATCATGGGGAATATAGGCAACTTTTTCTTTAAAATGATCTACAACTTTTTCTGCAAAGGTTGTTTTTCCGGAACCGGTGCCGCCGGCAATTCCAATGATATGAGTTTTATTCATTCTTCATATTATATATCATATTTTTTTTAAATATATTAAAATGAAGAAATACTGCATCGAGCTAGTTTAAATATAAAAAATGCATCACTATGATGCATAATTAGTTAGATTTTTAAATAAAATAGCATCTAAAATTGCAAAAAAGCAATTTTGTGTGTATAATATATGTATGTTTGAGAATTTTGAAGGTCCAAAGCACATCATTGGAACGCAAGCTCCCGATGAACGTCGTCGGTTTTTCAGACAAGACTGGGTAAACCATGATGCAGATGGCGTATACTACGATCCAAGACAATATCTTCACATTTCCGGGGTGCCCTTAGAAATAATTGATACCCTATACACTCCAGAAGGTGAGTGGAAATATACATTTGATATAGATCCATATAATCTATCTCCCGAGGAACTTTTAGAAAAAGCAGATGAAATAATGCCTCCCATTTATGAAGCCGGTCATCTTTCTGCTGCTCGAGGAGTACATGAGCTCATGAATTTACATACTTGGCACGAACATGGTCGAAACGTGGCTCACCTCGCTTTTTCTTTGGTAAAGCAAGCTGGTCATGATATCCCGGAACAAAGAAGAACGATCTTGGCGGCATTTGCGCATGATATGGCCAATATACAAACTCGTGGAGCCCATAATCAATATGGATCAGAAGTAGCTGCTAAGGTTTTCCCAAAATTAAAAAATGATACTCAGCAGTTTGAATTAATAAAAAAGGCTGCATTTTTGCATAATGGGGCATCAGATGCCATAGTTGCAGACGCAACAACTACTGAAGAACGACTAGCACTATATGCTAAGCATGATACTCCAGCGAGTTTAGCTGTACGTATAGCAGATAAGATTGATAACGGCAGATGGCGGGCGAATAGTAGCTCTGCTGCACTGACACGAGAATTCATGGATACTGCCATAGGTGAAAAAGGAGAAGCAGGGCAGCGAGATCATACGCTATCAAATCTACTGTTCTCAACTACAGAAGCAGGCTTTGACGAAAGTTCAGGGCTATTTGTATGGAAAGTCCAGTTCAATCCTTTTATCTCTGAAGAAGAAATATCCGTATTTAATCCTGATATTGTAACGCATTCAGAAGAAGGTTCTGGTATATATGTGCCTATAAATTTACGTACAAATCCGAAGAATGCTGAAAGCTTAGCAGATTTTAAGAAAGCTGTAGAAGTATTTAATACAGTAAATGGTAAACGTGTACGAAGAGCTATGGATGCGGCCTTATTGCTTTTTAAGGATCAGAATATTTGTGGAGGTAGTCTCATCATACAGGTTAGTAATACAGGTCAAGAAATTGTATATAATTATTAAGCAAGCAATCCTTCTAGTGTTTGGGTGGACATTTTCCTTCGTACCTTTTAGAATCTTCTCATGTCAACTATCGAAAAATATACCAATAAATCTATTGCCGAACTTCTACGCAATATAGCAGCAGCATATTTACTTAAATTTGAAAGTGAGAGAAATATCCGATTTAAAATAATTGCCTATGAAAAAGCTGCCGATGCGATAGAACATCTGTCACGGGAAATACGAGATATTTGGCAGGAAGGTAAGCTTCTCAAAGTTCCAGGCGTTGGCCCTGGCATAGGTACTGCACTGAATGAATATTTTGAAAAAGGCCAGTCGCAGCATTTTAATGAAGTATTAAAGGGTGTGCCTCCATCTGTCTTTATTCTGATGAAAGTGCCAGGTATAGGGCCTAAGAAAGCCTTTCGTCTTGTAATGCATTTTGGCTTTACAATGGCTGAAACAATTGTTAGCGATGTCCGCAATGCAGCTCAATCAGATAAAATCTCAGAACTTGAGGGTTTTGGCAAAAAATCACAAGCCGATATCCTTGAGGCACTCCAACTTTTTGAAAGACAAGATAGGCGAGAGGAGCGTATGCCTATGCCGTATGCTTTTGAGATCGCGGCCGAAGTTGAAGAATATCTAAGGCAACTGCCCGAAATTCAGCAAATCGATGCTCTTGGCTCCTTACGTCGACGTGTCTCTACGATTGGTGATATAGATATTGCAGTGATGGCTAACAATGAAGATTCTAAAAAGATAGTCGACCATTTCTTGGCCTATCCGGGAAAGCGATCGGTAGAAGGAGCGGGTGATAAGAAAGCCTCAATACTTGCAGCTGGTAATATTCGTATAGATTTGCGTGTACAAGATAAGGAAACCTATGGATCTATGCTGCAGTATTTTACGGGAAGTAAGGCGCACAATATACAGCTTCGAGAATACGCTCTCAAAAAAGGCCTTTCCTTATCTGAATATGGAATAGTTAAAAAAACAACGCCCCCTCAATCCCCCTCTTTATCAAAGAGGGGGAAGGGGGAGTTAAAACCATATGAAGATCCGACACTTGAAGTATTTGAAACTGAAGAAGCTTTTTATGGTCATTTAGGGCTTCCATATATCCCACCTGAGATACGAGAGGGTACAACGGAGATACAGATTGCTATAAAAAATAAAATTCCAGAATTGATTGAGCTTAAAGATATTAAAGGTGATTTCCATACGCATACCTCATATGATATTAAGACATCTCATGATGTGGGATTAAATACAGTCCAGGAACTTGTAGAAAAAGCAAAAAAATTAGACTATTCTTACATGGGTTTTTCAGATCATAACCCTAAAATAAGTGGGTTGAGTGCGAATGAGGCGACCCTTATCCTAAAAGAGAGAAAGCAACATTTTGATCAAGTTTTATCACATAGTGGTATACCACACTTTATAGGTCTTGAAGTAGACATAATGCCAAGCGGTGAACTAGCATTTCCCGAAGATGCATTGGCGTATGTAGATTATTTGATTGTTTCTCTCCATAGCTCATTGCGTATGGATATAGATACTATGACCGAGCGAGTGTTGAAAGCTCTATCTTACCCTAAAGTAAAGATATTTGGCCACCCCACGGGCCGATTGTTAAGTAAACGTGAAGGCGCAGATATCCGTTGGGAGAAAGTCATTCCATATGTCGTAGAGCGTAATATAGCCCTAGAGATAAACGCTTCACCACAGAGATTAGATTTGCCTGATGTTCTCGTGCGAGAAGCTAAGGATCAGGGAGCAAAATTTTTTATTAATACAGATGCTCATGCAGTAGAACATATGGATTTTATGAAATACGGCATCTATGTGGCACGCCGTGGTTGGCTTACGAAATCTGATGTTATTAATACTGGATCTGCAGAAGATATAATGAAGTGGTTTGCGCTGTAGTATAATTATTACCAATAATGAGTACCATATCTCTTCAAACTACACTTTGTGGCATAACACTTTCAAATCCCACCATTTTAGCTTCCGGCATTATGGGCGTGAGTGCTTCTTCTTTAAAATTTATTGAGGTAAATGGCGCCGGTGCGGTGACCCTTAAATCTATTGGACATATTGAGCGTAAAGGACATCATAATCCAACCGTTTTTGCCTGGGAAGAAGGAATTCATAATGCGGTTGGTTTATCTAACCCGGGCATTGATGATGCGGTACCCATGATGAAAGAGATGGTCAAGACATTGTCTATTCCTCTCATAGGTAGTATGTTTGCAGATACAATCGATAATTTTAAAAAAGTAGCCGAACAAATGGCTCAAACCGGTGTTGCCGCGATAGAGGTAAACCTTTCATGTCCCAATACGGAACATGATTTTGGTCGTATGTTTGCGCTCGACGTACAGATGACTTCAGAGCTGATAAAAGCAGTAAAAAGTGTAACGGGTGCGATACCAGTTTTTGCAAAACTTTCGGCAGAAAGTCCGGATATCGCAGAAATTGGAAAGGCGGCTGAAGCAGCAGGGGCAGACGGAATCACCGCCATTAATACCTTATCTGGTATGGTCATAGATATCCATCAGAAACGCCCAGTACTCACCAATAAAGCGGGTGGGATATCGGGACCTGCGATACGTCCGATGGGAGTACGCGCGGTATATAATTTGTATAAAGCTGTGAAAATTCCGATTATAGGTACTGGTGGTATCAATACAGGTGAGGACGCCATACAATACATTATGGTCGGAGCAACAGCAGTAGGTATAGGTTCGGGTGTATATTATCGAGGTATAGATATATTTAAAAAAGTAACACAGGAAATGACTGAATTTATGGA
>CAZPYR010000012.1:9041-26339 GCA_964590815.1 uncultured Gammaproteobacteria bacterium
GAAAGTAGCCGGGTCAAAACCTTTGTGTTTGATTTTGATTTCCCTGGGAAGCCCGGGCAATTTGTGATGGTTTGGATACCTGGCTTTGACGAAAAGCCATTTGGCATTATCAAAAAAGATTCAGAGGGTTTTATGATATCTGTTGCTGCAGTGGGAGAGTCCACAAAAGCATTGCATCTCATGAATGAAGGAGATCTTTTGGGCTTCCGTGGGCCTTATGGTTCTGCTTTCAGTTTGCCCACAAGTGGAGATGTTGTTGCTTTGGTGGCAGGTGGCTACGGTATGGTGCCTTTATCTTTTTTGGCGCAAGAGGCTCGAAAAGCACATATTGAAACCCATTTATTTCTAGGGGCTCGGACAAAAGATGAACTGTTGTTTAAATCCTGGATGGATGAAATAGGCGTACAGGTACATGCTTCAACAGATGATGGGTCAGAGGGATATAAAGGATTTAACACTGATCTTTTTCATGAACATGTAGTTCAGAGAGAAGACAGAAAAGAGAAAAAATACGATCATGTATATGTAGTCGGCCCTGAAATTATGGAAATGAAGATTGTGAGTATTTGTAGAGATAAAAATATATCTATCGAAGTTTCATTAGAGCGGTATATGAAATGTGGAATGGGGCTTTGTGGTCAGTGTTGTGTAGACCCGACAGGTTGGCGTATGTGTGTAGAAGGACCGGTTCTCACCGGTGAGCAGCTACAGCAGGTTACCGAATTTGGGAACTATCATCGTACTGCATCGGGAAAAATAGAGAAGTACCCCTGGGTTAAATAGCTGCACTTAGTTAAAAGTTAATAGATAAAAGAGAAGAATTAAGAATGAGGAAATAATTTTATATTCTTTTTTTCTTAACTCTTACCTCTAAATTAAACCAATTATGAATATAGTACATTTTGATGTAGATGAAAATCTGACTAAAATTCTTGCGGGTACTAAACATGCTTATCCTTTGCAAGATTACACAGAAGGGGATATCAATACAGTAGAAGCGGTAAGTTTTAAATTAGCCTCAACAGCTGACAAAACTACGTTGGCACGTTTTGGCAATCTCAAGCTGGCAATTACTCGTACCGTTGGTACAGATCATATAGACCTCGATTATTGCAAAGTAAGCGATATAGCAGTCTATCACATTGTTGATTATGGCTCATTTAATATAGCAGAGCATACTTTCGCACTACTTTTGACCGGGGCGCGTAATATAATGGCGGCTCAAAAAGAAATACAGCAAGGTATCTTTTCCTTCGCACATCATTTAGGAGTATCTTTAAAAGGAAAGAAAATAGGTGTTGTCGGGACAGGACGTATTGGCCTTGAAGTAATAAAGCGAGCAAAAGGATTTGAAATGGATGTGATTGCTTATGACGTTATTAAAAATGAAAAGGCTCAAAAGGAATTAGTATTTGAGTATGTTGAACTTGAGTCTTTAGCCAAAGACAGTGATATCATCTCACTGCATGCGCCTCTTATGGATAGTACACGCCATATGATCAATGATACTATTATTGAAAAAATGAAAGAAGGGGTCATCCTTATAAATACAGCAAGAGGAGGGCTTGTCGATACAAAAGCATTAATTAAGTATATTAACAAATTTCGTTTTATTGGACTGGATGTCCTTGAAGATGAGCAGGTTTTTACAAAGGATCATCCACTTCTTGAATACCCAAATATACTTATTACTCCACACATTGCCTTTTACTCAGATGCTTCTGTCAAAAAAATTGCCGAAGAGACAATGAGACTTTTTCAAAATTTTGAGAGTGGTAATAAAGATGGGAGAGTAGTATGACAAAGGCAGTCTTTTTTGATGTCGATGGGACACTCCTTGATACTACTGAGTATATATATCAGGCATTTGATCACAGTTTAAACCATTATAAGCATCCGCTAGTCTCACGGCAAATAATGCAACTGTCAGTAGGTAAGCCTCTTGAAGATTGCTACCGGGATTTTACTAAGCTTGAAAAAGTAGTAAATTTGATGGAACATCATAAAGAATTTCAGCGTCATAATGTAGAACTTGTAAAAGCCTATCCTCACACAGTTTCAACACTTGAGCATTTAAGAAGCAAAGGCATGTCTATTGCTGCAATAACTTCTCGTTCGAAGGAAAGTACGATAAAAAGTCTTCAATATGCAGAGGTATATCCCCTTATAGATTATTTTGTGGCGCTTGAAGATGTTGCCACTCCAAAACCTGATCCTGAAGGAGTTTTAAAAGCCATGAATTTTTTTTCTGTACAGTCACATGAAGTTATAATGGTGGGGGATAGTCCCGTGGATGTTGAAGCGGGAAGAAATGCAAAAACACGCACAATCGGCGCGTCGTATGGCTTTCATGGAGAGCGAATTCGCGAGTCTCTGCCTGATATGGTAATAAAGGATATATCTGAACTAATCTCGTTTATTGGTGAATAAGTTTTCTTGCGATTTTTGAATTAAGAATTATAATGTGAATATGTCTTTTTACGATAGACTTCAGAATGCAGTTTCCTGTCATAATTCTTTACTCTGTATTGGCCTTGATCCTGTAAAAGATAAGGTACCCCAGCATATTCAAGCTGATACACATCCATTCTTTGCATTTGGCAAAGCTATCATAGATGCCAATCATGATGTCGTATGCGCGTTTAAGCCTAATTCTGCTTTCTACGAGGCGTATGGCGCGCAAGGAATACAAGAGCTTAAGATGACGTGTGATTATATCCGAGCGCATTATCCTGAAGTACTGATCATTCTCGATGCAAAAAGAGGAGATATAGGAAGTACAAATGAAGGGTATGTAAAGTATGCCTATGAGTATTTACAGGTCGATGCTATCACGCTTCATCCGTATTTGGGGCGTGAAGCTAATGAACCATATCTTTCACAAAAAGAAAAAGGATGTATCTTTTTATGCCGTACATCAAACCCTGGGTCAGCTGAATTTCAGAACAAAAATGTAGAGGGGAAACCTCTTTATCAGCATATCGCATCAACGATAAATGCAGAGTGGAATGAAAATAGAAATTGCTTATTAGTAGTTGGTGCGACATATCCCGAAGAGTTGAGTCAGATTCGGGGATTAATAAGTGATATGCCTATCCTGGTACCCGGCGTTGGAGCCCAGGGAGGAGATTTGGAAGAAACTCTTAAGGCAGGTCTTACGAGCAAAAAAGATGGACTGATCATCACCGTATCAAGAAGCATAATTTACGCATCACAAGGCAAGGATTTTGCCCAAAAAGCAAGAGAAGAAGCACAAAAAATGCACAACGCTATTAATACATTCAGATAATTTTATGAGTGATACTGTCATTGATATCTTAAAAAAAGTGCACGCCGTCAAAACTGATGATCATTTTGTCTATACTTCAGGAAAGCATGGGGAAGTGTACGTAAATAAGGATGCTGTGTATCCTCATCCTATGGAAGCAAGCGCTATAGGTAAATTATTTGCTGAAAAATATAAGGATTTAGATATAGATGTTGTGGCGGCACCTGCACTCGGTGGAATAATTTTGTCTACATGGACAGCCTATCATCTGTCCCAGATGAAAGGAAAAGAGATACTTGGCGTATATGCTGAAAAAATGCCTGATAAATCTATGGCTTTTACTCGAGGCTACGATAAACTCATTGAAGGGAAAAAAATACTTATTATCGAAGATCTTGCAACAACAGGAGGATCTGCCAAGAAGGTTGTCGATCTAGTAAGAGCTACGGGAGGCACCGTAATTGCTGTGTGTGTGATGGTAAATCGTGATCCTGATTGTGTAAATACAGAAAGTATTGGAGCTCCATTTGACTCACTTGGCATTCTTAAAGCGCAGGCGTGGGATGAAGCAGATCTGCCCGAGCATATTAAATCTCGTCCGATTAACACGAGTGTAGGACATGGAAAAAAGTATTTAGAGTCAAAAGCATTAAATAAATAATAATCCAGCAAAGCTGGTAGCGATAATAGTCAGGATAGTAGCTCCATATTTTATAGCCAACTCTTTTGACCCCTGGAAATAAATATAGGTGGTTTTAGCTATAAGATTCACCGCATTTATAATAATAAAAGTAAGTACTGCAAGTTGCATAGAAATAGTACCTCCCACTAGTTGAGCAAGGTTGATGGATACCGCATCAATGCCTGTAAATGCCGCAAGCGCCGAAGTAACCAAAAATCCGTTTTCTCCAAAAAGTTGCAATGCAATTCGTGAGATGAGTTTGATCCCAACATATAATAAGGCAAAAATAAGAGCGGGCTTAAGTGAAAAAATATGCTTAGATTGTTCCTTTTGAAATTCTTCTTTTTTATTTTGCTTACGGAACCGCAAAAATATAACGCTCGCAATGCCAAAGCCTGCCATCAAAATGAGAAGAGTAGGCAAAACTCCGAGGAAAAAAAGAGGATTAATAGGCAAAAGTAAAAGAGAAACAGAAAAAAAACTGGCAAATGTCGCCAGCAATGCATATGCCGCAAGTTGATTGGTGGCGTTAGATTTTTTACTCTGTACGGCAATAGACTGAGTAGTTGCGGTAGATGATACAAAACCTCCCACAAGTGTCGTAATAATCATACCACGGCCTTGGCCTAGAGTACGCTCCAGAGCATACCCTAGTACATCTACCCCTGTAAAAATGGCAACTACCATCCACATAGAGAAAGGATTCAGTATTTCAAGATCTTTCCAACTATTAAAATTCAAACCGTTTGAGTTAGATATTTCTTTTGCAAAAGGTATCATGCCGAGCGTAAAATCCGTATCTGGAAGAGAAGGGAGAATAACAAGTGCGATAATAGCATAACTAATGAGGGCTTTCAGCTCACGCTGTTTTATCTTTTGTACTGCGTTTTTGATGATATCCTTGCTAGAAAGTATAAGCATCAGGATCACACTCATGCCTAATATCAATTGCATAGAAAAAAGCTCTAGACCAATAGCCATACCTATAAAGAAACAATAGATGACAGCTATTTCTGTAGTCACTCCAAGATCACGAGTAAAAATGCAGCTTAAAACGTAATGAATAATGAGTAGCAATCCAAAGGTAATGGAGATAAACAGAGAAGTTGTGAGATAGTCAGCGTACAGCACGCCTGCGAGTGTGCCCAGTGCGGTAGTAAGAGACAAAGTGCGAACGCCAATAAATGCAATGTCTGCGATACTGTTCTTTTTGACAGTTTCTTCATCGTGGCGTTCATGTATTTCTCGTTCCAAGCCAATAGCTGCGCCAATCAAAAGCGATATAAGGAGTTTGATAGGTACTGTAAGTTCCATTTGCATATTATACTGTCTAAAAGATTTTACACAAATTTTCTCACACGATTTTCATATAAATAATGTAAAAATATGACATACTCATATGCAAGTTGAGCATTATACGTTATAATGTAAGAATGATGAAGTTGGCACTTGAAATTTTATCTAAAATACCTCCCGTCACCTACGCAGATGTACGCATAGTCGAAAAAGATTCAGAAGACATAGCTACAAAAGATGGTGTAGTGGAAGCTCTTGAATCGTCTCATACTATTGGCTATAACGTGCGAGTTCTGATAAATGGTGTTTGGGGCTTTGCAGCTTCTCATGATTTTTCTTCTACTGCTATAGATATCACTATACAAAAAGCATTAGCTATTGCCAAAGCCTCCGCACTCTATAAAACTAATAATGTAGAACTTGATGAGCAGGAAAAAATTATTGCAAGCTATAAAACTCCTATAACGGAAGATCCTTTTTTAGTACCGATTGAAGAAAAAATAAAAATATTACTAGAAGCAGATAAGGCTCAACGTATCAGTCCAAAAATTGTAATATCACAGGCATCGTATCAGGCAAATCGTGAGAAAAAGTATTTTGTATCCACGATTGGTTCCGAGATAGAGCAGGAGATTGTGTGGACTGGAGCCGGTATTGAAGCATCGGCAATAGATGGTGGTGAATTTCAAAATAGATCTTACCCCAACTCCTTCCGTGGACAGAATCAGACTCGCGGATTTGAACTAGTACGAGAGCTTGATTTAGTAAGTCATGCGCCTCGCGTAGCACAGGAGGCAGTCGAGCTCCTCACGGCAGATACTTGTCCAACAGGTGAATTTGATTTGATATTAGATTCTAATCAACTTGCACTTCAAATACATGAAAGTTGTGGACATGCTGTAGAACTTGATCGTGTGCTTGGTTACGAGGCCTCTTACGCGGGTACAAGTTTTCTAACACCTGAGAAATTATTTACATTTCAGTACGGCTCGGACATTGTCAATCTTACTGCCGATGCAACGGTACCGGGTGGCTTGGGGACATTTGGTTTTGATGATGAAGGAGTGGCCGCGCAACGAACATTTTTAGTAAAAAATGGCATTTTTGAAGATTACATTACTTCAAGAGATACAGTCACAAAGCTCCATGATATAAATCCGAAATATAATAAAAAAAGTAATGGCACGGTACGTGCAGCCTCATGGAGTCGTTTACCTATGATTCGCATGACAAATATCAATCTTGAACCAGGTACAAAAGAACAACGAATGGGGAAAGCAGATAAAGTAAGTCTGGCCCATGGCGGGACAATGGAAGAACTTATAGCAGATACCAAAAATGGTATCCTTATGTCCACGAACCGCTCCTGGAGTATAGATGATAAACGATATAATTTTCAGTTTGGTACTGAAATTGGGTGGGAAATAAAGAATGGTAAAAAAGGAAAAATGCTTAAGAATCCAACATATCAAGGTATCACCCCACAGTTTTGGAACAGTTGTGATGCAATATGTGGCCGTGATGAATGGATTGTGTGGGGAACTCCAAACTGTGGTAAAGGCCAACCTGGACAGGTGATGTACACGGGTCATGGAGCAAGTCCTTCACGATTTAGAAAAGTGAAAATCGGTGTTGTAAAGTGGTAGTTATTAATTTGTCATCCCGAACTCGTTTCGGGATCTCTTAAAAATAATTTGAGATGCTGAATCAAGTTCAGCATGACAGTAGGTTTAAAATGCTAGGAAAAGATAAACTAAAACAAATTTCAGATAAAGTACTTGCTTATTCAAAAGCCGATCAAACAGAAGTTTTGCTTTTTGTGACAGCAAATGCTCTTACTCGATTTGCGTGTAATCAGATCCATCAAAATATGGCCTGGAAAGATCTGGGGATATCAGTGCGGGTGATTAAAGATAAAAAAATTGGTGTTTCTTCAACCAATGATTTAGTCGATCACGCTTTGTATGATGTGGTTGATAAAGCTTTAAAGCTATCTGAGTTGCAAGAGGCAGATGAACAATTTATCTCACTGCCTGGACCGAGCAAAGTTCCTGAAGTAGAAAATAATATCTATTATGCATCAGAGCAGGAAATGGCAGAAGGCGCAAATACTGTAATTCAGTTAGCAATGAAGAATAGCCTCATTGCATCGGGCGCCTATTCAAATGATACAACTGAAATGGCAGTTGCCAACTCACTTGGGGTATGGGCATATCATGCCGGTTCATCATGTAACTTGTCGACTATTGTCTTGGGTGAAAATTCAAGTGGTTTTGCAGCCGACGTAGCTCGTACTACAGCCGATGTGGATGCCCTGCAGGTTGCAAAAACGGCGGTACAAAAGACTCTGGAAAGTAAAGATCCTCAAGATATAGAACCAGGGGAGTACGAAGTCATACTTGAGCCACAAGCAGTATCAGAAATGCTGGCGTTTTTCCAATGGTATGGCCCCAATGCGCGTATTTATCATGAGCAGGCAAGTCCACTTTCAGGACAGATGGGAAAACAGGTCTTTGGGAAAAATATAACGCTCATTGACGATCCCTTTCACCCAGAAGTTTTCCCAATGCCATTTGATTATGAAGGCCAGCCCAAGAAAACATTAACTATAGTAGAAAATGGTATTCTCAAAAATATAGCCTATGATTCTTATAATGCTTCTAAGTATAAAGCAGAGAATACGGGACATGCTCTACCCGCTCCCAATACCATGGGTCCTATCCCGCTTCATTTATATATTAAGCCTGGCGATAAGACAAGAGAGGAGATGATAAACAAAGTCAAAAAAGGTCTACTTGTCACTCGTTTGTGGTATGTAAGGGTTTTGAATCCAAAAACTTTAAATGTGACTGGTATGACACGAGATGGGACTTTTCTTATTGAAAATGGTAAAATCGTCAAGCCAGTCAAAAATTTGCGCTTTAATCAAAGTATTCCTGAGGCTCTAAATAATGTGGTAGCAATAGAAAATAAACTTACGCCTCTGGCAAGCTTTGAAGGCGATATGATAGGGCTTATGCCAACGCTTCATATAGGTAAATGGCATTTTACGAGTGGCACCTTGTTTTAATAAGTAGCTTGTAGATAGTAGCTGGTAGCTTGTAGGGGGCAAACTCTATAAGCTTATTTGTTACTACAAGCTATTGACTACCAGCTACAAGCTTTTATTGTATGAAACATTTTGACCGTATCCTCAAAACAGCAGGAATTATAAAGGCCTCACCTGCAGACGCACTTTCTTCGACGCTCGCACATCTCAGTAGCTCCCATGATGCTGTTTTTGTCTTTGATGATAAGAATCATTTTATAGGTGTCGTAAATCCTTATTATGCTCTTATCAAAACTTCAAATCCCGGTAAAACAAAAGTGGAAAATTGTCTTTTTCATCCACCACGAATCACACCTACCGATACACTGGGACGTATCGCCCGGCTGATGACTGAATCAAAAATACATTATTTGCCTGTCTTTGATGAGAAGCAGGAATTTGTTGGTATCACCTCAGCACGTCGAATACTTCATATAATGCAGGAAATGGATGTCTCAAAACTCAAGGTTGAAGAGGTACTCGATGGACGTAAAGGAAAGCTTATTTCTGTATATGAAGATGATACTATTGGCGATGCAGTAAACATTTTTAAAGACCAAAAAGTGTCAAAACTTGTGATGATTGACAAGAATATGAAACTGAAAGGAATTCTGAGTTATTACGATCTAATACCGTATTTGGTAGCCCCGGGTATAAGCAAATCCCGCGGAAGAGGTCGTAAAAATAACGAGGATAAAGAAAAACTGATGAACATGAAAGTGAAAAATTATGCAAAAACGACGACTCTTACTATGTCTGTAAAGGATTCTATAGGAGAGGTAATATCTAGCATTTTAAAGAAGAAAAAGGGGAGTGTCATCATCATAGATAGTGAATCACATCCTGTGGGTATCCTTACAACCAAGGATATATTTGCACTTTTGGAAACTCAAAATAAAGTCAAACCACTCATAGTCACGACTAAGCATATAGCTGATGATCATATACGAACAGTTGAAGATTTAACTTTATATGTCCAGAACTATATAGAGGGACAACCTCTGTTGAAATCCGCAAAATTGCTGGTGCAGGAAGAAAAAAATGGAGGTATCTACAATGTCCATGTTACATTGATTCCGCTAAAAGGAGAAGGCGAGCTTATCAAGAGGGAAGGAAAGGATTTGAAAGATATAGTCCGTGAAATCCATGAAGCGTTAAAGGCATTAAGTAGTAAGTAGGCACTAGGTATATATCGTTAATTCTGTTAGAATAACATACAATATGAAAGTACTCATCACCGGAGGCGCAGGTTTTCTGGGCCTCCATATAGCTCATTTTTTTGCTGATAAAGGATGGGATATACGACTCCTTGATATTGCGCCATTTCCCAAAGAAGAATATCCAAAAGGAACAGAATATATATATGGGGATGTCCGAGATATAGATGTCGTTGAAAAGGCTGTCAAAGGAGTAGAGGCAGTCATTCATGCAGCCGCTGCATTGCCACTTCGGAGTGCGGAGGAAATTATGACAACCAATGTAGATGGTACTCGTACTGTCCTTCATGCTTGTTTAGATAATAAAATTCAGAGAACTGTATATATATCTTCGACTGCTGTATATGGTGTACCCAAAAAACATCCTGTTTATGAAACGGACCCAATGGTTGGGGTCGGGCCGTACGGCCATAGTAAAATACAGGCAGAGCAAGTGTGTGAAGAGTACCGCAAAAAAGGTCTTACTATCGCAATAATCCGTCCTAAAACATTTCTAGGCACTCATCGTTTAGGTGTTTTTGAGATATTGTTTGATTGGATTAAAGATGGGAAGAAAATACCAGTAGTCGGAAGTGGTAGCAATCATTATCAACTGCTTGAAGTAGACGACTTGGTAGAGGCAATTTATCTATGCATTGTAGAAAAAGATGCCAAAAAAATGAATACAGTATTCAATGTGGGTGCGGAGAAGTTTGGACTCATAAAAGAAGATCTTGAGAACATGTTTAAAGAGGTTGGTTCGTCTTCACGTGTCTTCCCAACGCCCGCCATGCCGATCAAGCTCGCACTCCGACTATTTGAAAAATTAAAACTCTCACCACTGTACCAATGGGTATATGATACAGCTGATAAAGATTCTTTTGTTTCCATTGAAAAAATAATGAAAACATTGAATTGGAAGCCTAAACATTCAAATACGCAAGCGTTGGTAAAAGCATATAGATGGTACGAAGAACACTATAAAGAAATTAAATCTCGCGGCTCTGGGACAACTCATACTGTGGGTTGGAAGCAGGGGATACTTGGTGTGTTTAAGAAGTTTATGTAGTTAAGAGATAAGAATTAAGAGAGAAGAGAAAGTTATTTTATTGTGAAGATTAGTTTTGCTTTTTAAATACTAAGATCTTCGGATGGTCATAGACAGTAAAAGATTCATCAGCGCGATCATCATAAATCGTGATATTAATTCCTCCTAAAGTAAGCCGAGGATACGATGAAAATTCGATAAGTTTTGTAAAGCCGAGTTTACCTGCAAATAAGTCTTCATAATAGGTTGCAGTCCGAGGATAGCAGCTTTTATATACATTGCAATCATCAAGTTTTTGGAGAGGAATATACAATCTATTTGATGCGATAACAATATAATCTGCGGATTTAAGTTTTTCATTTATAGTTTGCCATTTCATATCATTGTCGGGCTGATCGTAAAGAGTAAGTTCGACATAATTATATTTGCCCGGATCAAAGATAGGTACGCGATCATCCCAATGTTCTACCGCGAGCACCGAACCTGATGGAATATACTGATTTATCCACGCAGTCGCCCGTATACGGGTATTTTCTTGGCTGTAGATAGAAACAAATGCTAGTGTCCAAATAAGTGCGGCAATAACAAAAAATGACATAGCTGGTATCGCAATTCGTTTTGATTGTATATAAACTGCAGCCTGCTCTATACGTGCCGCGCCAACTCCCGCAAGGATTGCAATAAACGGATATAAAAGCAACATATATCTCATAAATTTGACAGCAGATTGACCAATAATCGCAAAATAGAGGAGATAAAAGATCGTCATAATAGTCATTGGGCTATCAATCGCTGTGCTTATACAATGCAGAAATTTTTTTAGTGAATTGGGAGAGCTAATCAATTTTTTTCGCAAATCTTTAAAAAGTAAAAGCTTCATGTCGAGAATACCTACAATCGCAACTATGGATATCACCGGACCTACTCCCCACAAAAATATATTCTTAAGATAGTAGAAATACGGGGTAGTGCCAACATACTGTAATGTGTAGGGAAATATATAAGGATCAGAATTCATCTTTGTTTGAAGCAAGACATCACTTATAAATCGTTGATACTCAAAGTAGCCGTATGGCATGAAAATAAAAGTACAGATTGCTGTAACAATAAGGAAAATAAGCGATTTGAAAATATTTGATCGAATATATGTCGTGAAGTCGGTATCCGAATATTGATAAATCACGGCCATAATCCGCGACAATATTTGTTTCCACCAAGTGAGTCTTCTAGTATGAGCAATGATGATAACCAGCATCACAACAGGCAAAAAAATGAGAGCAGAAATTTTTGTAGTAAGCGCGGCAGCATACACGACGCCCAGTAGTATAGTTTTAGGCCAGGAAGGATCACTATGATACTTGAGGAGGAGATAGAGTAGTAGTGTCGCAAAAAAGTTGAGGAAAACATCTACGACAAAAAAATGAGAATTTTGAATAGGAAAGAAAGCAATTGCATAAAAAAAACAGCTCCACAATGCAGTATTTGAACTGTTGAAAATGAGTTTTGCTATTTTGTAAATGAGTAATAGCACAAGTAAATCAAGGACAGTTGAAATCCAACGACCTACGATAAGTAAGCCATCATAATTTGCGGTATGGAGTCCAAATGAATAATCTAAAAGTTGACTCGAGCCTTTAAGGATGTATATAGGTAATGAGCCATAATTAAAGAAATCGGGGTTTAGTTGAGAAAATAGCTTGACACGATCTGCCACCATGATAAGCATGCGTTCATCGGGATGAAAATGATAGCCATTATCCCAGCGAAGGCCATACATGCGAAACGTAGCCGCTATAAAGAAGATAAAAAGACTAAAGAAAATCTGTTTTTTAGACATACATTACTTGTTTGGATTAGCCTTATTTTTAATAAATTGCATGGCATCTTTTAGTGTGAAAAATTTTAAATCATAAGGAATCTCCCGATCAAGAGCATTACTTATCCAGAGCGTCGGTGTCTTTGTATTCTTATTGATATGACGGACGATATCCCAGTTGTCCTCAACAAAAAAATCGAGGCTCAAATCTTTGATTTTTTCCGCTTTAAAAATATGTGGTTGCAGATTCTTTTCGTTGTGAAAGGTTTTGACAAAACTATGCTCTTTATTGAGTGTTTTGAGCCAACGTTCAAAGTCTCCTTTCAAACAATCATAGCGGCTTGTGACTATATATGGTTCAATATGTCCATTTTTTGCAAGTTCTTTTATATCGTTAAAACCATCGGCCACAAATAAGCTAGACCAGTGTACAATATGCCAGATCATTTGTTCAATTGGGGTTTTTGGATAATAAAAGTGAGTTTTTTCAGTTTCTTTTTTTTCCGGTAGTAACTTTTTTAAACCGACAGTAATAGGTCTAAATATGCGAGCAGGGTTGTAGAGAAGTACGCCATCAAGATCAAATCCTATTTTGAGAGGTGCCATAGTTGATTATACTTAAAATTTTATTATACTAGATATACCATACCTATGCTTCCTATCATTTTAGATCTGGGCTTTATAAAAATATATACATTTGGTATTTTTCTCGTTTTGGCCTTTTTTTGGTCTGCCTTTTTTTTATGGAAGAATATTGCACTGACTTCCTATAAAGAAGATGAGATATTTGATGCATTATTTTTAAGCATATTTGGCGGCCTATTTGTGGGTCGTACGGTACATATCCTCCTCAATTTTGCAGACTTTGGTTTTGATATACTCAAATATATCCTTATCAATGGATATCCCGGAATACATGTATCAGGTGGCATTGTCGGTTTTTTCCTTTTTCTCCTTTTTTATACAAAATCAAAAAAAATACCGTACAGTCGGCTTATCGATTATGTTATTCCTGCACTTTTATTGGCCATTGCGATAGGTAAAATGGGGGCTTTTTTTTCAGGGGCGGAAGTAGGAGCTCAAACTACTTTTCTGGTGAGCCTTAAGTATCCTAATTTAGATGGAAATCGTCATCTGACGTCTTTATATGAAAGCCTTATACTCTTTGCTGGCAGCTTTTTCACGTATCGTATATTGATGAATATACGTCGGGAAAAATATTACGAAGGATTTAATTTCCTTGTATTTTGGGTGATTTATAGTTTTACTATGGTCATAACGGATCCCATGAAGTCATTCAAATTAATGTGGCAGGGGATAAGTATAAATTTGATCCTTCACGCGGTAATACTCTTGACAGGGAGTATATGTGTGCTCTATTATTTTAGGACATCGCTTTTGAAAATGGTTTATCGAAAGCATAAATAGCAGTTTATCAATATATATATGGCGGATACAGATATGAAGGCAACGAAGAATACGTTACAAAATGATTTAGTAGACATAGAAAAGAGGATTTCAGAACTTGAGTCGGGAGACCCTTTTAATGATCCGAGCTATACAATGGATAATGCTGCTGTCGATACTGATGTCCGCGAGCAGGAAGCACATTTGCGCATTGAAGCAGAAATAATGACATTAAATGATCGAAAAAAGGATATTACTATTGCACTTGAGCGGATTGAAAAGGGTAGATACGGTTTTTGTAAGCGCTGTAATAAAGAAATACCAGCCAAAAGATTGGAGCTTATTCCTGAAACACAATACTGTGTGATATGTGAAGGTGATTTGAAAAAATAAGTCTAGGTGAAGGAAATTTTATTCTAGCAGACCTTGCTATGTTTTTATGGCTATGCTAGAGTAGAGTAATGAAAAGGAGACGCTATAAACTTCTGTATTATCTACTTGGGTTATTTATATTATCTTACCTTTTATATAAAATCATATCGTTGTACTCTGTGTCTTTATTTACCTATAGCGGGGATCGTATCAACTTTGTAATGTATGGCAGTCATACTGCGTTTTATTCACTTGATAAGCAAGAAACACGTAATTATACGATGCATTTTTATCCTGATCTAAAAATGCAAATTCCTGGAGGATACGGTAATTACCGAATAGGATCTCTTGGGAAACTCGCAAAACTAGATAATAAGCCTGATATCCTCATAAAAACTTTTTCTGTTGCCACAACATCGTTTGTGCATTTTTATTTTTATCCAGCTACGCAAGAAGTGTACTATGGCACGAACATAACTAAAAGCCCAACAGTACCTTCTATTCGTAATATTCTGTTTATGCCAGGTAATGCAGGGTTTTTTGATAGATTGTACCTTGCCTTTTGGCTTCTTGATAAGAAAGACGATGATTTTAAACAAATTGCTTATCAGTCTGAAACAAATAAGATTCATAATGATACTTTTTTTGAAGAAGATTCATTTATAAAAAATAGTATTGGACTCATGTTTCAGAAACAATATAGAGATGAACAAAAAAACATACAGTTACAATACACCAAAAATTATACGGTGGCGGAGAGTCTCAGTGCGCTCCTAGAAGGTAATGGCATTCGGGTCAATGATATAACGCTGGATATGAAGAGAAGTAGAGAGTGTAGTATTGTTGAAAATTCGACCTTGCATTCACATACTGCGATAGATATCTCGCGTTTTTTTGGTTGTACATTAACTCATGGAAAAACAGATGTCTACGATATTATCTTTGTGCTGGGTTCGGTAGAGAAGGATTGGGAATTATAGCGTCATGTGGTTGCCGTAAAAAATCTAGATTTGATTGAGCTGCGACATGACCGGGTTGCATTTTCAGCACTTTTTCTAAATAATTTATTGCTTGTTTGGTATCGTTTGTTTTAAAGGAAAGATAACCATATAGAAAATATGTATCTGCATTTTGTGGATTGATTTTTAAAGAAATATCGAGATATTTCTTTGCATTGGCATATGAACCTAATTCCATCATAGAGGTAGCAATAGCGTGTAGTAGATTTATATCCTTTGCAGATTCTGTATATATCTCATTGAGATAATATAACGCTAAGCGGAATTCCTTTTGTTGTATGGCCTGATTTCCTAGGATAAGAGTATCCTCATATGGCTGATTCATAGTTCGTACAGAAGGATCCAAATCATCCATCATGTATATGTATCCTAAATTGTTCATGGCGACAATAGATGGGTAGATGGCAAGAGCTTTCTCATAATATATTTTAGCTTCCTGGGTGCGATCGTGTAAAACATAATATCCAGCCACATCATTGTAAGCCCGTACACTTTTTGGAGCAGATTGTATGGTCGCAAACGCAAGGGTCTCTGGATTTTTCCATTCTGTTGTACGTGTATAGGTGCGAATGGAAAAAAGTATTAAAAAAATCCCAGTGAGTACATAGGAACTATATTTAATAGTGATCTTTTTTTCAAGAAATACAAAAAGAATACCTAACAGAGTAGTAAAAAACCCACAGCCAAAGTACAGATAACGCTCGGTGATGTACCAGGTCACTTTAATAGGGCTAAACACAGGTGCAATACATATAGAAAGGAGTACGAGCAAACCGCATAATTTTCTATTGGTACGATAGGCATATATAACGCCAGCCCCGTACAAAATAAATACAGTATACATAAGCAACCGATCGTGCGTTGTCACCTCTTTTCCATCATAGTAAATAGTCAAATCTTTTGGGAAAGTATAGAGACGGAACATATTATAGACACTATATGGATAGCTTTCGATTATAGGGATAATGGCTTGCTCATTGAGTAATACTTTGCCACTTTTTTCATTTTGATCACTCATCCGATCATGGTAGGTTTGAGGAAATCTGATTATAAAATACAGAATGAGTACAGGAGCTAAAATAAGCCAGAATTTTTTGTGAAATTGTAGATCAAACGTATGGCGGAGTATAAAAAAATCTATCGCGATAATAACGAGAGGTGCGGTAAGAACCCAGGGATGCTGAAATAATAGAAGATATAAGATGATAATACCCGCAGTAAGATATATAAAACGTTTATTGTTGGTTTTTCGATATACAAGATGAGACAGAATTGCTGCAAATTGGAAGTTGGCCATGAGGATATAAAATTGTGCACTAATCCAGTTTACCGATTCCGTATTAACAGGATGTACTGCAAAAAGGAGAGAGGCGATCATCGCTATTTTTTTGCCAAAAGTATAATAAATTATAAGAAAAATAAATACGGCTGCTATGGCATGATCGACAATAGTGAGTATCCGCAAAGGCAGGGGATTGATACCAAAGAAATGATAGTTGAGCGCATACGCAATATTTTGGATATGAAAGGTTTTTAAACTAGCAGGAATACTTCGGATTTGTGTGTTGTCTATATATCCGTGTAAGTCGTCTACAATAGCAAATTCATTGTGTAGGGAGTTTAAATAAACTGCAATACTAATACAAAAGAGAAAGAATAAAAAATAAGCATTCTTTCTCAAAACTGTAAGAAGCTGCGAAGATACCATAGGATTGATTATAATAGGTATATGCTAATAATAGCTATCATTATCACATTACTTATAATATCTTTTTTCATGGCGCTGCATTCTATGAAGGATTTTGAAACGCCCAAAGAGATTGCACGATTACTTACACTTAGAAAGGTACGGGGGACTATTGTGTTTATGAAAGATAAAATTGCTCATTATTCTTCCTCTTCTTCATCTACATGAACAAGGCCTTCTAGTTCCTTGTCTTCTTCCATATTTTCCCATTCGTCATCATCATCGTCATCTTCATCGACAGCAATATTATTGGTCATGTCTACATCGTCGTCGTCATCTTCATCTTCATCGTCATCATCTTTTTCTTCATCATCCTCTTCGGCCTGTTGAATATCTGTGAGCATTACATGAGGATTTGA
>CAZPYR010000013.1:0-20404 GCA_964590815.1 uncultured Gammaproteobacteria bacterium
GTATCGATTCATTTTTTGAAGCTTTACAAAAAGTTATATCAATACGCAGGGTATTATATCAAGTAAATCAGCACATAACAATATTATAGGATTATAGTTCTTTACAAATCACAACCTATTCCTGAGCGTATCTTTACATATGACTATTATTATTTAGCTATTAGCTGTTGAAGTAAGATTATGAATATACAACTTGGCTACCCTGTGTGTGGATATATCAGCAAATCCATAGATGATGTGAGAATACATCTGGATAAATGCGCAGGTGAAGCTCGACACAAAAAATTTGATCTGGAACATCGCATCAGGCAGTAATCTCGATAATACCTCCAGCACAAAACATTTACTCCCCACTTTTTAAAAAAGTATGATATACTTAAGGAAGTTAAGAAAATAAACCTGCTTAATCACTTCGTTTAGTTTTTCTTTTAGAAACCTACTTTTCGATAGTCTCATCTCAGAACATAGATGGTCATAAGCATATATATTTGACTGGACCGATCTTTGGGAACGCAACGCTGCTACATACTGTACAGCTTTTGTTATCACAGCGAGAAATTGAGCAGATTTATTTTTTTACCGATGGCGGACATTGGACCTTCCTTAAAGGTTCACCTTCATAACTAAAAGGATTGTTGCAATGATATAAATGTCTACAACTGGCTGTCATTTGCAGGCCCAGCTTGCTAATACACTTAAATTTAATATTTAGACTTTTACAACAATCCAATAAGAGTGGCGTTTAGCTGGATTTTGTCACAGATTATCAGGTAAGAACTGCTTCCGCAGCATTTTACTATAAGATCTACCAAAAGTGCAGATGCAGCCTCCTGTCAATACTTCGGTGTATTAAGATTGTTCACTGTTGAATTACTGCCGTTGGGAATACGTAGGTAGGGGCAAGATTTTCTAATTGATTCTTGTTAAAGGTACCCACATCTCCCTTTTGGATTTTGGCAATCATATCATTATATAATTCGTAGGAGACATATCCTATGGCGTGGTACTTTTCGTCAAAACGTGTGAAATCATATCTTTTACTTTTGTTATTAGAAAGAGCTACGGCTTTTGCTGCAACAAGCTCATTATGCATTTCATTAAAAAGTCCAGTTAAACTTTGCTCATATTTTTCTTTACTTATATCAGCATGGGTATAAAATCGACCTTCAAAATCACTCCCAAAAAGCATTCGTAACCGTGTCCTATTTTTGTTCCATACAGTATTCCAATCGCGCACACCAGCACGATATACACTCGATTGTTCATTCAAAAAACTAAGATTGTCGGAGGTAGGCTGCTGAATATATGATTCTATTGAACCTCGTAGTTGCAGAGCGTTAAAATGGTGTTTACCCACCAGTTCGCTTATTTCAGATGCGGCAGTATATGCCTCTTGCCTATCTATGCGTTTCTGCTCTACCTGCAAAGCCAGTTGCTGCGCATGATTCTGATATAGGTATGTAATCGTTGTCCCCACAACCCCAGTAAGTACAAAACCTATGATAAGTAAAATAATGTCTCTGTAACGTCTGTAAAAAGATACTTGCACCACTTTTCTTTTTGTCATATTTTTTAGTATGACATAGCTCTTCTTTTTTGCAACCTGTGGTTATTTATCTAAGAGGGGTTTGAGGTGTTTTTGAGTGAAATACATAATACCTGGTGTATTGAGATGATCAGTATCGTAAAAGAGAGAGGGATCGGTTATCACGTGAGAAAAATCATAAAAAGCAAATAATCCCTTTTTAGCTTCGGCTCTCAGTGCATCAAGTACATACTTATCCTGAGGCTGTGTCGGTAGCTGCGTCGTAGGTATTATTACAATTACTTTCATGCCCCGTCCTCTGGCAATTTCTATAGTCTCCATCAATGTTCTAAATGTTTTATCAAATTGTTCTTTATTATATTGGTCCTTATATAGATATGCTATACGCTCATTTATAGATTCAGGAGTAATATTTGAGACATTCCCTTGGTACTTCTTCTCAAATTCTGGGTACCGAGTTGGACGTATTCCTTTAGCCGTTTTTGTTTCATAAAATGCTACTATTTCTTTGTTTGTTTCTACGTCTTTGAGTATATTACTAAAATCATGTCGATAAGGCTCATTTACATAGATACTTACATTTTCATCCAAGTTGCGACGATAGAAAATAAATGGATCCACAAAATATACTAAAGTCGTTGCAAAATTTCCTCGCTCATAAAAATAATTCAGATAGGTTTGCTGACTTTTCGCTCCCCCTCTTTCATAGCCTTGCCCGAGATTGATGATTTTTTTCCCCAGCACTTTTTCTACTCTCGCATGGTTTTCAAATCG
Source organism: uncultured Gammaproteobacteria bacterium (assembly GCA_964590815.1). GTDB lineage: Bacteria > Patescibacteriota > Microgenomatia > UBA1406 > GWC2-37-13 > CAZMJG01. Next base: position 2,321 of record CAZPYR010000013.1, read on the forward strand.
TGAAAAAATTCGGGCATGTGAAGTACCTAAAAATACAGCGTCATAATATTCTCGCTTACCAATTACGGGGAGGTTTGCCTCAGTCTGGGAGTTTGAGAGCCGCTCTTCGGCAGGCTCATTATTTGCTGGCATGAAAAATAGATCAACGATTATGAATCCGATGATCACAATTTCAATAATAGTGATTATTATAAAACGCTTGCTCCGCATCATGCAATTATAGCAATAGGAGGCTCATTTACAAGTGCTTCATAAATTTGTAAGGCCATAATAATTTCCGATCCTGTTTTCAAAAGTAAAAAATTATACAATATATCCTTCCTAATCCGCAAAACACATATACTACTCAATGAAGAGACTGCTATAATACTTGAATTATGTCCTCCGAACATAGTAAAAACTATCCTTCATATCAAGGAGAATTGCTGTTACCTGGCAATACCCTCCTACTTAAAAATGTCATAGATAGCGCTTTACAACAAATAAAACCCACTGAGTTTAATACCTCTATACAGCATATATTTACGAATATCTCAGGGGAAATATCATTACTAAATAGTGAATCTATATGGAATTATGTGCTAAGGTCGCGCGGCGTACTCGATCGAAATCTGGCCAAAAAATTACGGATTGTAAATAGACAGCCCGTCTTTACCTTGGGGATTGCCACCGGTGCAGGTGTGGTTGCGGGAGCACATGCGTTTTCAAGAACTATTGATAGATTAGAAGAATTAAATCACCCCAATTATCAGCTCTTTGCCTCTATACATAGAGCTCTAGAAAGTTTTCCGCAGGCTCTACAAGATCAGGTAGATTTTCAGGAAAGGATGGAGACTATTTTAGGCACGCTCGATCAAGAAGGCCTTTTTTCACATATCCTCAAAGAATCACATATTGTTTTTATGCAGGAACAAAACGCCTTTATGGATGTTTTACGAGGATATGGCGATCGGTTTCGATTAGATGAATCTCAAGTTGAGTAGAAATATTCCTTCATATACTCGGGCAGGAGTATATGAAGGATCAAGTACAACTGAAAAAGGATCAGTTCTACATGTTATTGTGTAGGTCCATACTGGTCATACTCAATTTCATAGGGATCATAGTAATCATCTCCATCGGGTCGTGTGCTTGTCACCGCCGAATGAAGACGTCCTTCGTACACATTGAGATACCAGCTATAACCCACTGTCACAGAATCAAGCACGTTCCAGACACATACCAATTCTAAGGTATATTCATAGCCATCCGACGGCCCATTGGGTGTCAAAGCTGTCGTGAGATGAGCTTCATGAGTACCCCATTTTCGAGGACGATAGCTGGTGTATCTATCCTCCATCATAGTCGAGGGAATATTCTGTATGACCGCTTCTGTGAATGCTTTCAGTTTTTCCAGATCACTGATAGTTACCGCATTCACCTCAGTATTAGATAAACGATAATCAAAATTCTGCACAGTTTGATAGACTGCATCCCAGCGCAAATCCGACATCACTGCCACCGAGATCCGTGGGCATTCTTCTCCTTCTCTTGGGGTAGGGAGCAAAACAATATCCCCCGTCTCATCATTGGTATTAGCCAACATGGTCTCAATTTCAATGAGGAGTTCATCTATTTTCGAGGGCTCGGTTTGCTCCATCACGGTGGCGCGGACCGCACTCATTACAAGTGCCAGCCATGTATGTGGTTTTGCATTTCCCACTGCTTTACTAGATATTACACAGCCGGCATTTCCATTACCGTTGAAATACACGCGTCGGCTATCCGGGTGACCTATCTGATCAGACAAGGTTGCCGCATCAGAACTACAAATCAGGTACCCTGTATTTACATTTTCGGAAAGCCAGACTATCGATTTACCATCTTCACTGAGTAGTGTCGCCGGCATACTTAAAGATTGGCTTGTTACATCGGCAATTTGCATAAGAAAGGGAGCAGCGGTAAGCAAGGCTCCGGGCGCTGCTCTTAGCAAACTATATGCAAATGCCCCACTAGGTACCTCCAAAATATTTGCAATAGCAATACCTTCTTTCCCACCCAATCTCGCCAAGCCTACCACTCGGGCGCCCAGCCAGGTTTGTTCGCTCAGCATGATTTCGTTGCCAAGCAAAGTAAAAGTCACTGTTATATCAGGGCTGGCGCTCACCGCATGTCCTTCCAGCTTGCTCTGCCAGTTGGGCTCACTGCCATACCATTCATAGATAAGCTTTGTATTGTTTTGACCTGTATATTTTTTGTATTCAGGCAAACATACGCCGCTAATTGTGCCCAAACCCACATCATAGACATAGATTTTACGTTGAGGAAAAAACGTGAAGTTCACCTCAAAGTCACCCGCCATCATATTGTAGTAGGATATCATTTCCTGAAAGGTGGTATTTTGCTGCCACTTTTTATCGCTTAGTATAAAGCGCAAAGGGCCAGTGCCACTTGTCAAGGAATCACAATCCTTTTGAGTGAGGGACGCGCGGGAGCCAGGCGGCGGAGTAGGAACCAACGTTGGCACAGCAGTCGGTAGGATCTTTGCTTTGGCTACCAGGGGTAAGTACAGCCGAGGAGCAACTCCAATCTCATTTACTAGGGGAGTTGACCGCGGATTTACTTCTTCAGCGTGGCTACTACGGGTTGTAGTAAAAACGCACAACCCGATGAAACACATTACCAACAAACAACTGATCTGTAGATATCGTCTCATGATACTCTTTCCTTTATCTATAGTCTTGTTCACTCCTAGGAATCAAACGCAATTCTATATATCTGCCCATATATAGCTTTTCTCCGTCCCAGATGCGGAGAATTGGTATTTCAATTAATATGCTGCAATTAAAAGACCAATTCTACACAACTGAGAAGGAGTATTTTCCACATAGATTGTAAAGGTGCCAAATAAATAATACACATTCATTGCGTATTTTATCAGTTACAGCCTATAAACTCAATTTGGAAACTATTATAAGATTGTTTGCTCGTAGCTAATACTGACAAGTCAATCCAAAGCAGATTTTTCCTTTAAAAAGGATTTGTTCATATATGTAAGGCGCTGTGAGGAATAATATCAGCAAAGTGGTGATCCAATAGGTGGCGATTATGAGTGATACGCTTCGTTTAGAGAGAGCCTGTGATCTCATCATAAATATAAACGCAACGAAAATGGGGATATAGAGCCATGGCCAAAATGTAGCAGTAAAGGGTATGAGGCGTATATAAAAAGCAAGAAGTGTGGGAACATCAGGCATTTTAAGTACAAAAAATATGAGTAATATCGTAGGTACTATAAACTGTATTGTAAACAGTTCAGGGGCAAGAAGCAGCGATACTTTTTTTGCGTTATTATAATTACGGTTGTAATTGAGTGCATCCCATATGAGGCTGACGAGGGTAATGGAGCTCAAGACAAGGATACTCAAAAGTGAGGTGATACTTATTCTAAATATGGTTTGCTGCCAAAGCTGCACGACTTCACTATTCATAGCGTATTGCAATTAGCTCACTATATGAGCAAGCTAATCTTATTATGTCAGTGTTTGCAGTGTACGTCAATGTCTGCGTTTCGTATTAGTTGTTTTCTATATTTACGGTAAAAGAGATCACGTTCTCGTTTTCTATATTGCCAGCTTTATCTTTCGATTTTACCGAAAGGGTATGTGCGCCGTTTGGCAGTGAATCTTTACATACATAGCTCAAATTTGAAATAAAATCGCTCCAGCCTTCATTGTCAAATTTGTATGAAAGACTTATGTCATTATGTGGGGACTGGTTGTCGGTTGGAGCACTTTGTATGGCACACACTTTACCATCTGTTTTGTATGTTATTTCGCCACCATTACCTGGATACATTATATTTGTATGAGGTGCTTCTGTATCAGTTGGAACCTGCGTTGGCGCTGCTGTAGGTGCAGAAGTTGCTGTCGCCACAGGGGCTTGGGTCGCAGTTGCCTGGGGAGCGCTCGTTACTTTTGCTGTAGGCGCGGCACTTGGTGTTTGGGTGATTTGTGTAGTTATGGTTACTTTTGGTGTCACAGATAGTTTGGCCTGTGCTTTCTTTGGTTTTATAGTTATCACAATTTCACTTTCTTTTTCTGACTTCTTAGTCGAATAAGATGTACTAAGTGTTCTATGCGTTGCTGCAATAGCCACAACGATAATAGCGATACCAATTATGACATTTCGAGTATTGAGAGATTGTTTTGAGAATATTTTTTTTAGTTGCATATGGTTTGGACTGCTATTAAAGTCCATATTATATCACATAAAAACAAATTATTCAAACTATAGGCTAAATGTCGAAAGTCACACTCACAGGGCAGTGATCGCTGCCCATTACTTCTGGATGAATTTCTGCTTTCTGAATATATGGTTTTAATGATTCTGATGCAAGCCAGTAGTCAATCCTCCAGCCTACATTCCGCGCCCGCGCGCCGCCCCAATTTGTCCACCAACTATAATATCCATTTCCTTGAGTAAAGAGGCGAAATGTATCTATAAAGCCTGCTTTTAATATGTTATCAAAACCTTCTCGTTCCTCATGAGTAAATCCATGTTCTCCTATGTTTTCCTTTGGACGTGCCAAATCAAGCTCCGTGTGGGCTACATTCAGGTCTCCACAAAAAAGCACTGGTTTATTCTTTTCTAATGTTTTTATATATCGCAAAAAAGCCACATCCCAACAAGTATGGCGAAGTTTCAAACGCGTAAGGTCTCCTTTACTATTTGGAGTATATACGGTGACTACATAAAATTTTTCATATTCCACAGTCGTTACTCGCCCTTCTGTGTTTGTATTTCCATACGTATCGGCAAGTTCTAAACTCTCAAGACACGTATCAGGGATGTTGTAAATGACATTGAGTGCCTTTTTTTTTGTGAATATGGCAGTGCCACTATAGCCTTTTTTTTCAGCAGAGTTCCAATATTCCGTATACTGGGGTAAGTCTAATTCGGCCTGTCCTTGCATGGCTTTTGTTTCCTGAAGACACAAGATATCCGGATCATGCGCGGCTATAAAGCTTTGGAAAGCTCCTTTATTTACAACAGATCGTATGCCATTGACATTCCATGAGTATAGATTCATGAAGTCATTATACCGAAATAGTTATAGTTTGCCTTTACATAAAATGCAGTATCGCGGCGGCAATCTCAAGACATCCAAGTGCGGCTCCGGCTTGTACTGCAATTTTTTTTGCAATCCACTGTGGCTCTGTACCTCCGAATATCACCGCACTTACCTGTGTGGGCAGTACAAATCCAAGCCAGAAAAAACCGGCAATGCCATATGGATTCCAACTAGAGGGTAACCCTTGCATAAATAGAGCAAGTACAAAGGTGGTTATGATTGTCACCAGAAACTGTACGCCATAAAAAGGTCCCATTGCCTTCATCATTTTTTGCTGAACTTCCTTAGACAGCTTGTCAAACCCGTGTATTTCACCCCACAGTTTGCCAAAGAGTGCGCTGTACCAGACAGCACCAAATATAAACTGAGCGACCGAGGCGATAAGTATTGCAAGATATGGTATTTGCATATAGATAAAAAATTAATAATATGAAAAGTTATCTTATTTTAAAGCATCCATCAACATATGGATCTGATTAGAAGTGAGTGACGTGGAGCCTTCGTTTTTTTTCCCTTTTTCCACTAATGAATCGGGTATTTCATATTGGAAATAGAAAGAATTAGTGTCGGCCATTATATTGTAATGATTACTGCGGTATTCCGTGGTAATGTCGTCTGGAACTTTATAAGCAGCAAAATTCATATCTTGAAGAAGAGCAAGCATAAGCGTATGATTGAGAGTACCCAGATCAGCTCCTCTAAATTCCTTAGCAATATACGCTGCATATTCATCCCCTCTATATACTGCTTTTTTAAGCTCCAAAAACTGACGAAATTCCGAGGGAATAGATGTTTCATTTTCCAAAAGTGGACAGCTATGATAGACTGGCAATGCATGAGGTTTTCCTGGTAATTCAACATCAAAATAGCCTATCGGGCGATTATTTTCTGCAAGCCACATGCCAAGCATTACATGTTCATTTTCACCCATAAATGTATTTTGATACCGCATTGATGCCACTTTATACGAGTCCATCGTTCCTTGCTTATTGCTAACATTTAAAATACAAGGTATACCGTTATATTCTCTTAATGCTGCAAGTTGAGGCACATGTCTGATAAATGGGTCTTCTGCACTGTTGTGAATTATAGAAGGTTCTAGTCCTTTATCTTTCAATGGGTATGTGGATGCTTCGGAAAAAATCATAGGTTATGAGATTAGCAATTATTATAGCAGTTCACTCTATTTGCAGCCTATTTTTATTTTTTGTCCTACCCTCAGCAATGTACTAGAAAGATTATTGTCAGTCATGAGGGTACTATATTTTGAGCCATCACCTATTTCATTCTTCGCAATACCCCACAAAGAATCACCCGCTTGCACCGTATAGCTTTTACAATTTTTGCCCTGTGTTGTTTTTGCACCCAAAACGGTATTGTTACTTCCTGGAGAAACCATAAGTGATGAGAGCGCGAGTGAGGTAAGATTTTTATAATAGATGACTTTTCCTCTTGTGGGAGCGCCTATCTTAACCTTCATCACATTACTCCACTCACCCGGCATACAACCATTTCCGCCGCGGACTTTAAATGAGTAGCTGCTTGATGGAGTGAGCATATGGATGGTATAGGAAAGGACACCGTCTACATTACCGCTATTATATTCGTCACCGTATTGTTCGGTTGTATCTCCATCGCCATAGGCTATAACGTACTTATTTGCATTGGTAACAGGTGCAAAGTATAAAGTCGCATCTGTGCCGTATACATCTATTTGAAATAGGTCTGGTTTGCTTGTTGGGACAGAACTCCGACATGATGTGTCGGGAGCTTTTCCATCAGAAATGTGCTCAGTAGCGGGTGCCATGGAAGCCGGGGTGGATGTCGGCTCAACATAACGACCTAAATACATTCGTCCTAAGCTTATCCCCGCAAGGTAGTTTTCACCATTCTTTGTTATATCGGTCGCAATCCAATTCTTATTGCCATCTCCGGCAGGTTGGGTTTCTCCCCAAGAGGCCCCATTGTCCATAGATACATATAGTCTTCCGTTTGTTGGGATTGCAATTATGCGTTGTCCATCGCCACTCACACTTACGCTATACCAATCACGATCTATGTTCCCGGCCGGTTGCGCTTCGCTCCAGCTGCTCCCCCCATTACGCGTTATATACAAACGTGCAAAACGATAACCGATGAGCATGGTTTGACCATCATCACTTATTGCAGCAGGCCACCATAATTTATTGGTGGCTCCAGCCGGTTGCGTTTCTGTCCAGGTATCCCCGGTATTAGTTGATATGTATACTCGACGTGTGTAGTCTCCCGCCAGTATATTTTGTCCATTTGCGCTTACCTGTACTCCAATCCAATAGCGATTATTATCTCCAGCTGGCTGGGTTTCTGTCCAGGTACTTCCTCTATTTGTAGATATATAAAGTCGTGCATTGATTGCCCCGACAAGCATCACTTGACCGTCATCACTTATCGTTGCTGAATACCAGTCACGATCTACGTTTCCCGCTGGCTGGGTTTCGCTCCACGTACTCCCTCCATTTGTAGATAGGTACATACGGCTACCAACCACTCCAGCAAGCATAGTTTGTCCATCACCGCTTACGGCGAGCGCATTCCACATCATGTCCGTATTGCCCGCAGGCTGGGATTCTGTCCAGGTACTCCCGCCATTGGTCGAAAGGTATAATCTCGATGCAGTGGAAACAAGTATTTTTTGTCCGTCATCACTCATTTTGCCCTTTGTCCATTGAGCGTCATTGTCGCCTACAGGTCTAGTTTCAGTCCAGGTTATACTTGCAGCATATACCAACGTAGGAATTAGTATAAAGAAGAAAGCAAACAACATGCCAAGCCATATTTTTTTTGACATATCATTAATCTAAAGATATCACTGACAAATTGCAACTAATAGTTTACATATCTAGGAGTTTTTTTAGGTATACAACTTTTTGTAAAGATACGACTGTCTATGTATGTAGAATCCCCATTGACATATATGCATTGTATCCCTATACTTAACTTATTAGTTAACTATTATGAAATCATCCGACTCTTTCAGCGATTTAGATATTGTTTTTGAAACGCTTGCAAACAAGCACCGCCGCGCTATCATATTTGCGCTGGGTCTCCAGCCTCACTCGGTGAGTCAGCTTGCCATGATGAGAGATCTTTCTTTACCCGCAATTCATAAGCATATTCGCTTATTAAAAGAGGCGCAGTTAGTTCAGGATAAAAAAATTGGCCGCACGCATGTGCTCACTCTTCATCGTGAATCATTGCTCCGCCTTCAAGACTGGCTTATGCAGTTTCAGGCCTATTGGGGAACAGCCAATGAGTCGCTAGAAAATTATGCTAAATATGTACATAAAACATCAACGAAGGGAGGTGAAAAAAAATGAAAAAATTTATACTTTTATATGTGGGTATGTGGCAACATTCTCCCGAAGTTATGTCTGGGTGGACCAAATGGTTCCAGGTTCTTGGAGATCGTGTTGTAGATAGTGGCAATCCTTTTGGCCCAGGAAAAGAGGTTACCACATCAGGTAGTGTGTCTTTGCCACAAGATAAAGATGCAATTGTGGGTTATACCATCATTAAAGCAGAAAACATGGAAGAAGTCGAAAAGCTTTTGAAAGATTGCCCCATCATCACGAGTGTCAAAATATACGAAGCCCTGCCTATGTAACGGTATGTGTGTATGAAGAGGTATCTCTTTATAGAGCTACCTCTTCATATTCTTCGGTATACTGTGTATATATGATTACTCTAAATACACCAGCTCCGCAGTTCATGCTCCCGGATCAGGCAGGCAAAATACACAAACTTTCAGATTATAAAGGCAAATGGGTACTTGTCTATTTTTATCCAAAAGATGATACTCCAGGTTGCACTATCGAAGCTTGTACCATTCGTGATAATATGTCTGGTTTTGATAAAGCCAATGCGGTAGTTCTTGGTATCAGTGCGGATACACCCCAGAGCCATGCAAAATTTGCAGAAAAATATAAGTTACCTTTTACCCTTCTTGCTGACGAATCAAAAGAGACGATTAAAGCCTATGATTCTTGGGCACCCAAGAAAATGTTTGGTAAGGAGTTTTTAGGAATAAAACGAAATTCGTTTCTTATAAATCCAGAAGGGATTCTGGTAAAAGTATATGAGGGAGTCAAGCCGCTAGAGCACGCAGAAGAGGTACTTCAGGATATAGCATCTCACTCGCAGGACTAACTTTAGATGCATGGTATTACAGGGATATTTTTTGCTTCTTTCTTCAGGAATTTTTCTGATTCTTTAAATCCTTCTCGTATGGCATTCTCAATTTTTTTCAATTCTTCCAACTCTTTTTTATCTTGATTCTTTATTGATTTCATATAGATATTTTAAAAACTATTCAATAATTATTCAATAGTAATTGAAAATTGTTCTTTCAAAAAATTAGATAATTTTTTTCTCTGAGCAGGTCTATCTTTAATTGCAATATTTGTTTTTAATGCATTTATCAAAATACTTACATGTTTTTCTGAAAATGTAACTTTATTTTTTATTACCTCAAGGGTATAAGGAATTGTACTTATAGCCTTCCAGTTCCTTGTATTTTCAAGCTTCCGAAGCATACCTTCTAAAGCTCTATGTTGTAAAAAACTAAAATTTCTATGTGAAACGATTATATTAAAAAATCCCGTTGTTACTTTCAACTCAGCGTATTTATCCGTGTTATCGCATACTACTGTCTGGATATGATCTATAAGATCATAAGACTTAGTACCATCTATAGAGATAGGATAAATAATTGTTTCTTTTTCCAACTGTCGGTGTAGAGCAAAGCCTGTTTCTTGGTTACAAAAACTTGAGCTAATAAAATGTCTGGAAAGGAGTGGTATAAATATTTCACAACTATTTAGATGCGTAACTATTTCTTTATAGTAGTCTTGCGATCCAACAAGGCTATGATTAAAAAGGAAAACATCAAAACCATAACAGTCGGCAAGTGTTTCTCTTATAAATTCAGCTTTTAGGATATCTTTACTTGAAACACTTAAAAAAATACTAATATTTGACATATCTAATATTCCCTACAATTATAAATTGTATATTTTATGAATAAAATATTATTCATTGCTAAATTGTTTAGATTTTTTTATACATTGATCTATTAAATATGTGTTATTTTTAATATGACCATATTGCCTATTCCTAGAAGTCCTTTCCATTCTTCTTATCGAATAAATAATGACCATTTTTTCTAGCTCAGATAATGTATCTTTATACTCATCCCTTGTTCTTTCTAAATCAGCTGCGCTTCCAATTTCGCCGATAATTAACATACAAACAGTTTTTAAATAAAAAGGAGAATTTAAATCAAATGCTAACTTTTTAGCTATATTTAAAAATAAATTTTTTTCTTCATAATTACATTTTAATATCCAGTTAAATATTTGATAAATTTGATAAGAGTATATGGCGTCGTCAGAATTAATATAATCTAGTACTGATTTATATCTATCAATAGGCAAATCTAACTGCTTAAAATACTTTAAAATATACTCTGTTTCTTCAGGATGTATTTTCAAAAACAAAATACATGTATCTGCTGCAAAATCTTCTTTTTTTAAAGCCAATTTATTTAAACAAAATCTAAATAATGTCTTATTAAATTTGTTAGCATTATCATTTATAAAATAATCATCAAAAGTTTGTATAATTACATCTCCTTCTTCTATTTCTATATTTACATTATTTTCTTCATCAGAACCGAAATAGTCTGTTTTATATCCTGAGCTATATACGATATCATTTATCATATTTTCCTTTACATTTTCAATCGTTGGGATTATCCCATTAATAAACAACCTTGATTCTTGTGGGTTTAGTATAATAGTTTTTTCATTTTGTAAATTCAGACATCTTGATCTTAATAACTGTATTAAAATCATTTGTGCTTTCTTAGCTTCTCTAATCGTTTTACAAAAAAATCTATAATCATCTCCATATCTTAAAAAATTAAAGCCTAAATCGCACAATTTTAAATCAATATTATTTAGATATATATTTGAGAATATGTCTGATACTGAATAACCTTGAGGCAAACTGTCACAATTGTTTGGACTCCATTTATATAAACATTTTGCTAATAAATCAATTTCCTCTTTAGGAATGTTTAGTATTGATAAGTCAGAAATTAGCAAATTTATATTTATATTCTCATAGAAGGCAGTAATATCAGTAAACAATACAAAATTGTATCCTTTATCTAGCATACTTATTGACGCTTCGGCAAAATTCTCCCATGCTTGAAAAGGATTTTCTATCAAATTGGGACTTTCGAAATTTTGTAAAGCATGTGAATATACTAATGAATTTTTTGACCATTCCAGTAACTTAGCTATAGATTCATGATTCTTACTAAATAGGAAGGTATAAACAATAACATCTTCTATATTTAGAAATGCCCCTAACCGCAATGCTCCTTTTTGCTTCGGAACATCGATTGCGAAAGCTGACATAGGATAAAAATGATTTTTAGATAATTTATTCTCAAGTAAATTCAGCCACTCATCGACTGGATCTGGCAGCATCTCTAATTCAAAAGGTTTAATAAATGATCTATTTACTAAGTCAAACTTTGCTCTTTGCCAACTCAGATAGAGTAGTTGTTTATTAATAATCATATTTAAGTAACAATGATACTAAATTATTTTTCAATATAAGATGATAATAGTTTTTTGCCATAAAGTATTGTTTTTTGTTATTATAGCCATAAAAAAATATTTAACTCTAACACAACATGTTCAGATGTTACGCGACTAGCTATTAATATATTCTTCTTAAATGTTATAATGCTCTTCAAATATATCAATCTGATCTAAAGCTTATCAGAATCGTATATTGCACATTCACACTACGAGAAATTTCCTTTCCCATACTCTGCAGGCGATCGACACCCTGTGTCTTCAGCAGACATAGCGTGTGGGTCGCTTGCTCATGTATTCATGAAAGGAAATAAAAAGCATGAGCAAAATAAATCAACCATAGACATAGTAAAGGAGATGTTATGAAAAATCGTATCTTTTTCATTGGTTTACTTCTGGTTATGCTCCTGGGATCTTGTGATGCCCCATCAAGCCCGCCTACTACTCCCTCCCTGCAGTCCGATATGCCACAAACCATACTTACGGCCAATATGGTATCACCGGTCAACTGTATCAAAGGGGTGCATTATTGCCCTATATCCATAGACTTCTCATCCCCCTGGCCTAATGAGGCCTTTGATGTAGTCGTGCAGGGTGCGGAAAGGGAAGGGGCTTCGTTCTCCGAAAATCGCCAGCAACTTACGTTGGTAATTTTTCCTGGTGAGACACTCGAAACTCGTAGTCTCAGGATTACGATCTCTTCCGCCTCAGCAGAAGTCACCCTAGATACTCAACTGAATGTCGTTGCTCAATAGCGTTTCTTGTAGTTAGGAGTAAGGTCTTTGCTTTATTGCAAAGACCTTACTCTATTTTGAAATTTATTTACCAGTAAAAAACTCCCATCCATAAGTTCTATCTAAATTTTTACCACTTTCTAAAACAACTTGATTTGTATTTGCTGTAGACAGCCCAATAAATACTTTTTCTAATTCAAATGCTCTCAATTTTGAGCCCATATTCAAGAATACGTGCGGGAGGTCTGGGATGATTTTAGAACGAATATTTAATACTGTTTGTTATGGTGTGTATATGTTATGTAAATACTTAATTCAACTATAGAAATTAGTTGTTTGGATTGTTAAAATATTGTGTTTTGGTTTTAATAAGCTCAATAATCTACTTTGCTGTAGGCTAAAAACTTATTAACACCCTAACTGCTCTTTCCCATCTAAAATCTATCTGTCTGTGTCGATTAGCAAAGGAGCTTGATGTATGGCTAAAGTTGTTAATGCTTTGTTCCTGTGTGCAATGCTGGTGGGGCTTGTTTTGGTTCCGCGTACTGCTCAAGCAGCACCGCAATGTATCACCGATTCTCGTTATGGCTATTCGTGTAAGTATAAGTATTACGACATCTCTCCAGTTGTCTCTTTGGGTTCTAGTATTGGCTGTATCTCTGATGACAATCCGTTCGGCCGATACTATGTGAAACGTCGTGTGTGGGGTTGGTCGTATCGTCCTACAAGATACCCGACAGTGGAACTCTACGGTAGCTATTCAGACTATCGAGGCACGGGCTATCGTGGACCTTGGCCTTTTGGTGGGGTTGATGGCGATTCGAGGCTTGTTTACTGCGGTACCCCCTAACTAATAAACAGATAGATTAGGATGAAAAGAGCATCTATATAGGAGGAAGTAACCCTTCCTCCTATTGCTCTAAAAACAAATGTATTATAATTGTTTACATGGATTCAAAACATACAAAACACCTAACTATTGCAATAGTATTCACCATTGGAGGATATTTATTAACATATATTTTTTTCCTTTATTTAATGCCTTTTGTTACAGGGGGTTCTCCTGTTTTTTTAAAAGGAGGGTGGATATATACAATTGCCGCTAATTTTGGATTTGCTGCATGGCTTTTTATGGAAAGTAAAAATATCGTATGGGCATTAGCGGGACTAATGTTTGGTATTCAGGGAGTAATACTTTACTATGTTATTCGAAAAATTGTTTAAAAGCTCCGTTTTAAAGTTCAGCGAAGGTGGGTGCGTGGGACGCAGTTGGAACTTATTTTACTAAGTAATACTTCATAAGACCTAATGTACCTTGACATGTATTGTATAAATATCCGTAACACTGATATTCACAGACACGTCCGTAATCGTCAGTTACACATTTCACTTTTAAATCTTTTCCGCTACATGTATTAAAGCATCCACCAGGCACAGGCCTGAGTTCTTTCTCAGATAGTTTATTTGTTCCAATACCTATAAATTGTTGATATGTTTCCATTGTAGAATGATTAGATGGGTTATTTGGATAATAAATGAAGTTAAAAAAAAGACTCAAAAGTATTTTAATAATTAGTAAGAGTAAAATGCCAAGAAGAAAGTACTTACCAAATTTTTTCATAATTTTAGTGTAGCAGAATCAAATTTTTTCTGCGGAGAGAGTGGGATTCGAACCCACGAGAGTATTGCTACCCTATCGGTTTTCAAGACCGACGCACTCGGCCACTATGCGACCTCTCCTATATTAGACTTTGGACATTAGACTTTCGTCTTTAGATATTTTATCAGTCCATTCAACAATTTTCCGACTTTTTCTACTTTTGACTCTGTTATTTCTGAGGCGCGTAGCGGAATCGAACCGCTGCATAGCTGTTTTGCAGACAGCCGTGTTTCCTCTTCACCAACGCGCCATTTTATTAAAGAGCTTCACAGAATCGTGTTTCCTCGGAATTTATCCCGATGAACGCAGTGACATCGGGGCCAACGCACCATTTATAAATTATTGCTATTCTACAGTACTTGATATGTCATGCTGAACTTGTTTCAGCATCCCTGCTTTTATACTTCCAGATATTGTACCTCATTTCCAGTGTTTTTCCCAGTAGTTTAGCGAAGCCAGCCTTGCTGTTTAGAGAGTACAAGCAGTTCATCAAATGTTTTATTCTGAAATTTTTCCAACGCTTGATGTGCATTTGTTTTTGTGGCAATCATATCGGTCACTTTTGTATTAGCAAAACCAATCGTGAGTCCCCACATCAAAAATGGCAAAACCGTATTACTCATGACACCCATGCCACTTAGCGCGATAGTACGACCTTTTTTCATAGCATTCAGTATCCCTTCTGCCGATTCTTCCATAGTTTCAAGCATCGTAGCCCCGGATCCCAACCAACAGGCATGGTGGCTATCCGAGGCACCAGCCCAACCCACATGACTAAATCTTGGATCTTTGGCAAAGTCCACACTCATACGGTTTGTCACACCAGGATGAGCCGCATTATATACTTCAATGGTGTTTATTATGCATGCAATTTCAGGAAAATACACCTCAGGACTAGATAGAATATCAAATTTTCCCCACACGCGAGCAATCAGTTTACCTACTGGGACAGCATCTATAGTCACCGGGTGAGGCAAATGCCATACCAACTGGTCAAATTCATTTTGTGTCAGATTGTGTCTCACATGCTCAATGAGCGCTGTTAAAGGTTGTTTTTTATACCATTTTTTTGCTCGCCAGACATCAATCACATCGTTTTTCATTTTCTTGGCAAGTTTTTCATGAGCTGGGAGCAAACATATAATTTCACCCTTGTAGCGTTGCTTTGTAGCAGGATCTTTGTATACATAGCCAAACTCTGTACCAAGTATGCTGTAATGGCTTTTACCATGCGCTGCCATAGCCTCAAGGTAGTCATTCCACCCACTGGTTTCATTGTGTCCGGTGATACTCGGGATGATATTTTTTTCTAGGGCCGCAGCAACATTGCTCGCCACATCACATCGTCCATCATCGCAACCGGTAGTCGCATGTCCCCCGTGTGGGTCAAAGAGTATTCTTTTTTTCATAATTGAATATATTTTATCACAATAGGCTAAATCAATATATAAAATTTAGTTAACTTGATTAAGTATATATCCTATAGTATAATACACGGATGGAAATTACGCAAGTCCCCGAAAGAAAATTCTTAAATCCAGAAATCAAAAGCAACATTATGGGAGCAATAGATATTGCGACCCAGTCTCCTGATTTTAGTCTACATGCAATGTATCTCACGGGCGACTCTGAAGCGGCTGTTATCCTTATGCAAACAGCGATCTCAAAATTTGAGCAAGTTATAGACGCAGAACCAGAATTTGTTGAATGGGCGTATAGGGAAAACGAAAAGCTCGATGGCGCTCGTTACCCCTTTCATCGAGGGAGTATTCACGGGTACGACATTGCCCTTTATCAAAGCATGTTTCTCTCATATTTTACCCGTGAGGACGGACCTCTTGCACAGTTACCACAAGAAATAATAGATGATATTATCTATAGCGGTATCACTCATGAGACCGGCTTACCTGAAGGTCGAGCAGGGCATGAGAAATGTGGAGCGGACAAAATTAGAGCACAATCTCCCCAAAGGCCTTTGAGGGCTTTTGGTATCGAAGCCACGACCGTTGCCGGAGCTGAAGTACCCGATGCAAAAGGTCGTAATAAGATAGCCCTTGTACAAAAAGAAGTTTGGGAGCATAAAGCCACCCTTGAGAAATTCGATATAGTATTACAGAACTATAAGTTAGAGACACCACTTACTAAGGAGCAAAAAGAGTTGCTGCTCGGAATTATTGTCTATCCAGATGTAAAAGGACTTATCATCCCATCAGCCACTACTGAAACAGGAGTGATAGCGTCAGCATTTGAAAATATACTCACATTGCCCGGTAAACCGTTACCACTAGATATTATCAAATCCTTTGATGGAGCAGTGGGAGGTACAGCTATGCTGACTGAGGGCATCCATGCAACTATGCGTAAAACCCCCATTTACGAAAGATTACTAAAAGAATTTAAAATCCCGGGTAGTACTGACTCAAAAGTATTGAGGTTCGTTATGGACAACCAGCCTTTTTATTCAAACTTTTTTAAGAGTATTCAAGCCAGCATTCCTCGCACTTTAGCACCTACTGAAGCGAATCCCGAGGCAATGCAACCTGAGTTGCCCGCATGGTACCCATATCTAGAGCGGACACTAGATCAGTTTACTACTGTTCCTACTGTTGATGAAAGTAATCTATTAGTATCTGAGTTTTATAATGTTTTGAAATTAAGTATGACATTTGAGCATCTTATAGATAGTATCTCTGAAGAAAAGAGAACCGCAGCCGAAGACTTATATTTACAATTCCTGGGATATGTATCAAATCCATCTCTGTCTTATGTAGATATAGAACAATCCTACTTCAACTATTTAGGTCAGGCGTTAGAATTATCAAGTAGTTAAGATCTATCAGTATAAATTATTTTCTTTCCTTCAAATGAAGTCGCCTCATACGTTTTCTCTCCTGAGTGCTGAAACCAAAACACTGGTATCTTACCATACCCACCGGGAGTATCTATCACATACTGGGGTATACAGGTTCCGGGTATATGTCCGCACAGCTCTTGCATGATCTTTTTGCCTTGAGCCACGGATGTTCGAAAATGATGAGTTCCCAACGCCGCATCCAAATGATGAAGGTAATATGGCTTTATACCAATCTCCATCAGACCTTTAAATAATGCGGATAATGTCTTGGCGTTATCATTAACCCCTTTCATAAGTACCGTTTGACTCAAGATAAGTGCCTCAGTAGAACGCAATTTTTTTATAGCATCAACAAAACCTGGAGTTATTTCTTTTGGATGATTTATATGTATAACTATGGTGTATGGTGTTGCCTGCCCAATAGCTTCCAGAAAACGATCGTTTACTCGTTGCGGGTATACCGCTGGAGTACGTGTATGAAACCGTATCATTTTTAGGTGTGGTATAGCCCGGATATCTCGTATCACCTTTTCCATAAATGCATCGGTAAATGTAAACGGGTCACCGCCCGAAAGTATCACTTCCCATAATTCAGTGTGCTCTTTTAAATACTCAATACATTTTTGATACAGTGCGATATTTGCATGCAGCAGATTTTTGCGAAAGCAAAAACGGCAATGCACCGCGCAAGCATTTGTGAGCATAAGGAGACATCTATCTGGATAGCGATGGATTATACCTGGTACCGGACTATGAGATTCGTCTCCCACTGGGTCTGATTCTTCATACTCCTGTATTTCTTGCTCCAGATTACTGGTCATCACCATTTTTCTTAAAGGATCCACTTCATCATACCAATCGATAAGGTCGATATAATACTTCGGGATGAGTAAATTAAATCCATGCTCCGGCCAGGCACCCATCTTTTCCATACGACCCACGTCCCATCCTTTTAAGGATAGATATTCCTTGAGCTGTGCCACAGAAAATACAAAATCTTGCTTATTCATACTGTTGTAGAGCTATGATATCATATTAAGCGTATAGAGAGTGTTAAAACTCTATAAAATCCATAA
>CAZPYR010000013.1:20504-24914 GCA_964590815.1 uncultured Gammaproteobacteria bacterium
AGACTTTTGACTTAATGACTTTATAGACTTTCTACTTTATAGGCTGAATCCGCTATAATATATCCATGTCAAAAGTCACCGTTGAATCTCCCGCAAATATCGCCTTTATCAAATACTGGGGCGTCAAAGATCTGGCACTCTACCTTCCCTACAACAGCAGTATTTCCATGAACCTCAGTGGGTGCCTCACCACTACCACCGCACAAATTGATGATTCAGCTTCTGAAGATACTATTCATATCAAAGAAAAAAATACGTTTATTCCTTTATCCAAAACCCACGGCAAAAATGCCAAAGCCTATGATCAAATTGCACGCTTACGAAACATGCTAGGCGTTCGTCAATATATCAAAATCTATACTGAAAATTCATTTCCCTCAGATGCAGGTATTGCTTCCTCTGCTTCTGGCTTCTCCGCGCTTACCGCCGCTATACTTTTAGCATTTGGAAAGAAAGATATATTTGAAGATAAAAAAGCATTGTCACGACTTGTACGACTTGCAGGCTCTGGATCGGCCGTACGCTCAGTATATGGTGGATTTGTCGAATTTAGCAAAGGCAATGATCAGGAAGCAGTAGCACATCAGATTGCACCCGAAACCCATTGGGATATCGTCGATCTCATAGCTGTCGTTTCAACAGTAAAAAAAGACATATCTTCAAGTGAAGGCCATACCCGTGTAGAAAGCAGCCCATATTTTCACACTCGATTAAAAGAACTTCCCGATCGTATAAATCATACCCGTAAAGCGATCCGTGACAAAGACTTTTCAGTACTTGGACCTCTTATTGAAGCAGATACCATCTCTATGCATACAGTCATGATGACTTCGGAGCCCCCTATTTTCTACTGGCAACCAGGCACTCTGGAAGTGATGAATTCGGTTACTCAGTGGCGTCGTGAAGGACTTGAAAGCTATTTTTCTATCGATGCAGGGGCCAATGTGCATGTCATTTGCGAAAAAAAGAATGCCCAGGCTTTGGAAAAACGACTACAAGGTTTGTCACTGGTGCAATCAACTATTTACAATGTGCCGTGTAAAGGCACACACGAAATACAAAAGCATCTTTTATGAAAAAACTAATCTATCTTAAACTCGGTGGTTCACTAGTCACCGATAAAAAAAAAGCCTATACCTTTCAGGCATCCCAGGTCAAACAAATCGTTCAAGAAGTTGTAGAAGCACTACAGACTGATCTAGATATTCAACTTGTACTTGGCAATGGCGCCGGCTCATTTGCTCATCAGTCGGCCACCAAATACCAGCTCAAAAATGGTGCGACATCAGCAGAGGGTAAATATGGAGCAGCGGTTACTCATCAGGATGCCACCTATTTAAATCATCTTATTTCTCACCTCTTTCATGCTTCTTCACTTCCTGTTTTTTCTCTTCAACCCTCAGCGTTTATTCGTGCTACAAATCGACAAACTACTCATCTTGATCTATCCATATTTGAAGATATGGTACGTCAGGGAATAATACCTTTTATCTATGGTGATGTGATTATAGATTCACAAGTTGGAGCAACTGTATACTCTACCGATCGACTATTTAGAGAAATCGC
This sequence comes from uncultured Gammaproteobacteria bacterium, assembly GCA_964590815.1. Classification (GTDB taxonomy): domain Bacteria; phylum Patescibacteriota; class Microgenomatia; order UBA1406; family GWC2-37-13; genus CAZMJG01. The sequence goes on from CAZPYR010000013.1 coordinate 22,071, forward strand.
TCAAAAACATGTCAGCACCTCATTTGCTCCCCAGCTTATCATTCATGCCGGAAATTATGATGGCGTATTAGATCAAAATAATAAAATAATACCTCATATTACACCTCACAATTTTGAGGAAATTAAAAACAATTTTTATACTTCAGACACAGTCGATGTCACCGGCGGTATGCAGCAAAAAGTTGCCGAAATGATGCAATTAGCAGTCAAGGGTATTCCAAGCATTATAATTAATGGAAGTAAAAAAGGACATATTAAAAATGCCTTAATCGGAGCTGTTTCTTCAGGAACTTACATATCTACAGCTAAAATTTGAGGCTCTCCATCAACGTTTTATTTTCTCTCTTGACAAAGACCAGGTATTTTACGTATGCTGAAACTATCATTATAAATTCGTAAATGTATGGCAAAAAAAGTAACAAAAAGTACTAAGGCTACCACCGCTTCGCCAAAAACAAAACATGATCCTTCTCAAAGTATGGTTATTCAAGCAGGTGTCGTGTTTATCATCGTATCAGCGATTGTTGTGTGCAGCTATGCTTTCTCTTTATATATGTGATCAGAGTTCGTGTGTTACAATAACGATGTGAATTTACACACTATATACGAAACCTCCGCCGGGGGCATGGTTTATTGTGACAAATCTACGGGTCGTCAATGGCTTGTTATTCAGCACTCTAAGGCTCGCCACTGGGGTTTTCCAAAGGGTCATGTCGGAGATAAAATCCCCAATGAAAAGCTTGAAGAAGCTGCTATTCGTGAAGTGGTCGAAGAAGGCGGTGTACAGGCTCAAATCATCTCCGATAAACCATTTACAACTACGTATTTTTTTCGATACGGCAATACTCTACATAAAAAAACAGTGTATTACTATCTCATGATGTATATCTCTGGTGATCCTTCAGATCATGATGCCGAGGTAAAAGAAGCTAAATTTGCCCCAGAAAAAGATATACCTGCCATCCTCACATACGATTCCGATAAAGAAGCCTTTAGGAAAGCTCTGCATCACCTTGAATCTCTTGCATAGTCATTCGCGAATATCTAAACCTTCCATAAAAAAATTCTTACTATCCTGCCAGTCCAGCCTGTAAATATGGTTCGGGCACGATACGAGATACTTGCACTTTTTTATTTATATGAATTAGGTCTGTCTTTAATATTTTTTGTTCAAGTAAACGCATAATACCATCATCTACTATCTGATCAAATTTCCGGGCAAATAATGCTTCACTTTTAAATAAAAACTGCTTATCTTTTAAGTCAAAGATCTTTGGACGTAGTTTTATTTTTCCACTCTCAATGAGCATCTGCGTCGAATATACACTTTTCTTTTTTCTTTGAGTCAAGGCAATATCGGGGATCCAAATAATTGCTCGTTTATGATCATTTATGAGTGTTCCTGTATAGTGAGTATTCATAAGTACTGTCTGAAAAAAACTCTCATCAGGTATGAGTGTATGTCTGTAGTAGGCACGAAACTTTGACACTTTCCGACTGGTTGAGATAAAATCACAACAGTCACGGGTAAGTATCTTCCATTGTCCTCCAATGTAAGGAATTATATCTTGCATATATGCGCGGCGTACCGGCTTCCCTTTAAATCCATTCGTGGATTCCACATAATAGTTTTTTATGCGATTTAGTGTGTTGGGACGATCTTTTGTCTGATTCGCGAATGTCAGATAATTTTTCCCCTTATTCTTTTTCAAATAGGTTTGTATTGCCGCCTGTGATTTCAAAGGGAAATCTTGTCCACTTAGATTTATATAATACTCCCACTGGGTATTGATCTCGAGTAATTTCTTGATAGCATTAAGCTCCACATCTACCATGCTATAGCCACCCCACACTACGTTCTGACTTTTCAGTAATGAAACGTTAGGATAGTGCTTTACCATATTTTGTATTTGTAAATATAATTCCTTTCCCGAGCGTTTATCTACATGAAGTAGGTAGTAATTCTTAGGAGAATACACAGAAGTAAGTAAACGTTGGAATTGCTCTGGATACCTATGTACCAGGATGAAGTAAGCTATCATAAGAGAGAGTTAGAAAACTAATAAAAACCCATCAGTATATCCACTGAATACATAGTTCCTTAACAAAAAATTAAATGAAGAGATTTTCTAAAAAGAATAAATGTGTTCCTGAAAGTGAAACAACAAGACTATTGAGTATGTGTAAGTAATTATATACTATCGGGGGGTATATAGATAGTGAGGATTAACAGCGTACCCATTATTAGCAGACTGCTTCTGAAATGACAAATATACACTGCAGGAGATAATGAATCACTTATCCAAGCTATTACAATTAACAAGTATATGAGCGCTCAATGCAAATTATATTGAACCGCTTTTAACTGAATATCTATCTCATTTTAGCAAGTTGATGGAACTATATCAATCCGGAGAGGAGCAAAATGAGGTTATTTAACCGCCCTAAACCATCTACTGTTTCCGAACTCTTTGATGAGAAAACGTTCTACCAGAGGTTTTTATTGGACTTAAAGCACAGTCGGAAAGAAGTCATCATTGAATGCCCCTATATAACCAGTTCGCGAATGGAAATGCTATATCCTACTCTGGAACACCTGCTTACCCGGAAAGTACAGATATATATTGTCACAAGAGATCCTGTTGACCACAGAGACGAATATATGAGATATCAGGCAACAAACGAAATAATGCATTGTAATGAATTAGGCATTAACACCATATTAATGACAGGTTATCACCATCGAAAACTGGCACTTATTGATCGGTCAGTTCTTTGGGAAGGAAGTTTAAACATCTTATCTCAAAGCTATAGTCGAGAGATCATGAGACGAATGGAAAAAGG
>CAZPYR010000014.1:0-24773 GCA_964590815.1 uncultured Gammaproteobacteria bacterium
AAATGGAATCCTTCTTCAATAGTCGTTTCGACAGGGGTAAGTGTGACGCCCCACATACTGGCGATGGCAGCGTAATTGCTGTAAAAAGGCTCAAAAACCAGTATTTCATCACCAGGGTCGCAGCATGCAAATATTGCGATATTGAGAGCTTCAGAGCCGGCTGTGGTGCCGAGGATATCTGTTGATTTGAGAAATATGTGTCCCAGTTTATGATAGTACCATTTGAGTGCTTCTATATAGTCTTTTGTCCCTTCAGAAGGCGCATAGTCGATAGGATTTGCTTTCCACTCACGCAGTGCTTCAATCATGATATCGGGGGATTTTACATCGGGCGCACCTATATTGAGATGATATACCTGTATACCGTCGGCTTTGGCGGCATTGGCATAGGGCGATAGACGGCGCACTGAGGAGATAGGGAGGTTATTCATACGCTCAGAAAGATGGGTTTTCATAGGATTTCTTAAACTAAGTTATGAACTCCCCCAACCCCCTCTTTGGCAAAGAGGGGGATTAAGGGGGCGTTTTTAAGTCTAATTTCAGGCTGTTTTGTTCTAAAAGCAGCTATATAACATTAATTGTATCATTTTGTATATCGTAAGAATGTGCTTTTTATTTGATTATGTATCAAAAAGAAAAAAAGAGTATAATTTTTTGTATGAAGTCTTCTCGCAAAATACCTGCCACTATGGTCACACAGCATCCGGATCATGCGAACGCTCCTTACTGGCATGATCAGCCTTTCATAAGCACCCAAGAGGAAACCTATGAGTGTTACCTTTCTTTTAGTGAGCTTGGTGCTACCGAATATAAGTGGGATTGGGAAGGCAAACTGGTAGATGAGGCTGTAGTAGAGCGTATCATGAGCGAATACTACGATTATTTCAAAAAAAATCCTATTGGAAAGGAGAAATTTATCACATTTCGATTGCCGAATCCTAAGGTAGAGACAGAATTCAGACTAGGGCGGGCGTTTATGGGGATTCTTGCGGCTTCAGGGCTTGCCCGCAAACTGGAAATGGAAAAAAACCCCTTGTTTGAGGTCATTTTACCCATGACTGAGTCGGCCGAGGAGATGATGGCGGTACAGGAAGCCTTTCGGGAGGTTGCAGCAATCAAACATCCATTGCTCAAACGTGAAAACGGGGATATTGAGCATATAGAACTCATACCACTTTTTGAAGATATTCATACCATAGCCAACTCCAAAGCCATCCTCGAACAATATATTGCTATGCATAAAAGTAGATTCCACCAGGAACCTGAGTATATGCGGCCTTACGTAGCCCGATCTGACCCAGCTTTAAATGCGGGGATTGTCCCAACAGTCTTGGCTATAAAACTTGCGCTTTCGGGGTATAGAACTCTAAGCGAAGAGTCTGGTATAGAGCTCTATCCCATCATAGGTGCAGCAGCATTACCTTTTAGAGGCGGTATTAGCCCAAGGTCAATTGATGCATTTATGGATGAATATAAAGGCATCCGAACCACGACAATCCAAAGTGCCTTTCGATATGATTTTTCTAAAGAAGAGGCTATAGGGGCTATACAAAAGCTTGAACGAGAATTGAGCAAAAACAATGCTGTCCTTATACCAAAGCGTGAAGAGCAACAAATACGCGAAATAATGAGCTTATTTGAAAGCTTTTATAAACCTACTATCGAACAAATAGCGCCTGTTATCAATGCAATTGCCGCTTTTATCCCCAAGCGGAGGGAACGAGTCCAGCATGTGGGGTTATTTGGCTATAGTCGCGGTGTCGGGAGTGTGAAGCTTCCTCGTGCCATCAGTTTTACTGGTGCACTATATTCGCTAGGCGTGCCCCCAGAGCTTATAGGTACGGGAAGAGGGCTGAAAATGCTGAAAGAACAAGGTAGTTTGGAGCTTTTAGAAAGGTATTACATCAATATTCGTTCTGATTTAATAAATGCCTATAGTTTTTTAAATAAAGCAGTTTTAGAGCAACTCTCCAGAGAAAATAGTGGTTTTGCCGGCATCCTTGAAGATGTAAAGGAGATTGAGAGATATATAGGCGCTGAAGCCCTTTCTTTGACTTCTGATCATAAAGAACATCAAGAGTTATCCTATTCTATATTTAGATTGTTGGAGCAGGGTAAAGATCTAAAGCCTTCTATTGAAAAAAGTGCTCATCTTCGGCACAGTATGGGCTAGCTGCAGCCTCGAATCCTTCTTACGAATCATTAATAAGCCTCTTATTGTTGGCTTACCTTAAAACCGTATGATTAACTTCATATGCTTAAAACACAGACTTACACGCTATCTATCGTATCGGGAATTATCCTGATGCTTATGATGATTATTTTTGGCACTACTGCCGCTCGCGCCGAGAATTTTCAAGGCGTACAAAAGGGGACGGCACATTATCAATTATCAAAATGATATGAATACATCATTGGAACTTGAAGAAATGATTCCGTTTAGTCAGCTGAATGAAGAACTCAATATTTTACAAGAAGAGCTGGTCTGACGCTCTGATTTTATAAAAGCTACCTAGTCATTCGATTTATACGATGATTGGAGTAGCTTTTTTGTATAATAAAGCCATGTCACTCAAATCAGATAAATGGATCAAACAAATGGTTGAAGAATACAACATGATCGAACCGTTTGAGGAAGGGATTGTCCGGGAAGGCAAAGTGTCTTATGGACTATCTTCCTTTGGCTATGATCTTCGTGTCGCTGATGAGTTCAAAATCTTTACCAATATCCATTCTGCCGTTGTTGATCCGAAAAAGTTTGATGAGAGGTCGTTTGTAGATGTAGCGGGGGAAGGCCACATTTTGATCCCACCCAATTCATTTGCACTAACTCGGAGCCTTGAGTACCTGAGAATACCTAAAAATGTGCTTGGCCTTTGTATCGGCAAATCAACCTACGCTCGATGTGGCATAATCGTAAATGTAACACCTCTTCAGCCCGAATGGGAAGGCTCTCTGATCATTGAAATATCAAATACAACGCCTTTACCTGCCAAAATTTACGCAGGGGAGGGGATTGCTGAGATCCTATTCTTTGAATCAGATGAGATGCCTGAAAAAACATATAAAGACCTTTCTGGCAAGTACTCTCATCAGAAAAGCATTGTACTGCCTAAGGTATAATTGAAGATAGAATGTTTTTAAATCTTTTGCCATTATGCGTTATCTCTTCGCAATTTGTATTATCACCATCGTAAGTACTTTATTTTCATTACCTGTTTATGCGGCTGATTTTGCCATAAATAATAAGTTTGGCATTCACCTGGCTACCCCTCAAGATGAAGATTTGGATCGTGCCAAAGATCTGGTCAACTCAAACGGTGGCAGTTGGGGATATATTACCCTCGTTATCCAGGAAAATGACCTCAACGTAGATAAATGGCAAGGAGTTTTCAATAAACTACGTGAAAAGCGGCTTGTCCCTATAATCCGTCTAGCAACACAGCCCAATGGCAACAACTGGAAAAGACCCAGTCCCAATGATGCAGCCAAATGGGTCGAATTTCTTGATAAACTCAATTGGGTTGTCAAAGATAGATATATCATGCTTTTTAATGAGCCAAATCATGCCACAGAGTGGGGTGGCGAGGTGGATGCGGAGAGTTTTGCTCAGATAAATGAGGTATTTGCTCGTCGTTTGAAGGCGAGTAGTACCGATTATTTTATCATGATGGGCGGTCTTGATGCTTCAGCTCCATCGCAAATGCCCAAGTATCAGGATGAAGCCATTTTTTTACGTACGGCCTTAGCGACTATTGGTGTTTCGGATTTTAATACTTATTTTGATGGCCTTTCTTCACATTCATACCCCAATCCAGGCTTTGTAGGAAGCGCAAATGGGCAAGGCCGCGGGACTGTCCGTACCTATCAGTGGGAGCTTGAGCTATTGAGCTCTATGGGCGTAAAATCGCTGCCTGTGTTTATCACAGAGACAGGCTGGCATGGAAAAGCTTTGAGTCGAGAGGATGTTGCGGAGCGGTTTAGATATGCATACGAGCATATCTGGTTGCCCGATACCCGTGTGGTTGCTGTGACTCCCTTTATACTCAACTATCAGACCGAGCCATTTTTGCAGTTTTCTTGGGTAAAGGAAGGTAATGGAGGAGTATACCCAGAATATGAAACGGTAAAAAGTATGCTAAAACGCAGTGGCCGCCCTGAAATTGTTCAAAAAGGTATATTTAAGTACAAGCTTCCCAAAGAAATTGTGGAACAATCTACCTATCATTTCCAAATTGAGCTCAAAAATGAAGGTCAGGCAATTTGGACCCATGAAGAAGATTATGAAGTGAGACTAGATGGCATTGCTGAGACGCGCTATCTCATATCTACGATAGGGACTGTCAAACCCTTTGATAGTCGTACATTTGATGTGTATTTGAGTACAGGCGAGGATGTTGGAGAAAACACCATTACATTTACCTTGTACCGGGGAGAGGAGCCGGTTTTTAAAAGCAAACCTTGGCAATACACAGTGGTTCCTTTGCCTGAACTTACATTTAATACATCCCTATTTCCTAAAGTAGTTACCAGTGGTCAGGATTTTGAGCTTCAAGTCTTTGATGAATACGAACAAATGGTTTTTAGCCATAAAGGGATAGATGTTTCAAAAGGGCAGGGAAGTATCGATAAGATTGAAAATATTGCCTTAGGGACCAAATATCGCCTCGTTTTACTTAAGCCATATTATCTTCCCCGACAGACATATGTTGAGTTTACAAAAGGGGAGAATGAGGTGCGTTTTGAGCGGATGTGGCCGATAGATTCTGATGCAAATGGAACTTTTAGTGGTGGAGATATTTCTTCCTTCTTCCAACATCTTTGGCTCATTTCTTTGTGGTGGCCATTTTAGCCACTATCCCCCAGAAAAAAAAGAGGTGGGGGAGGGGCCGCTTAAACCTTCATTTAGATTCATACAACAATCTAATTAAGAATTAAGAATGAAGAAAGAAGAAAGTAATAAATGGGAAAAAGTTACATTTAACGACGTCAAAATGGATTTTTGGCTGTTTTTGGGCCTTTTTTTTACCTTTTCGTTGTTGAGGGTTTTCTTTGCTTTTTTGAAGTTACACCTGAGTGAAAAACATGAATAAAATATGCGGGAAATTTTTGAAAATTAGTAGGGGAGTGGTGTCATTTTTTAAAAGAGAAGAGGAGGGAAGAGCTTTTTCAGATTAAACGAGCTTCTCTTCTATTGTGGCCTGTATAAAGCCCCAAAGTTTGTGCAGACCTCTCCTCTTCCCTCTTGAGGTGTGAGTTTCGTATAATATACCTTTATGTTTGAATTTAAAATAACCAAGAGATTACCTTCAAAGCGTGGTCGCACGGGAGTATTTATCACACCCCATCAGGAACTCCAAACTCCGGAGTTGGCCATTGTCGCAACAGAAGGCGAAATACGAGCTATCCCCCGTGAATATTGGGATAAGCTTCCCTGTAGATATTTGATTGTAAATACATATCATACATTTACCAAGCAGCTCATACCCTCTATTCATGAACATGGCGGAATTCATGGCTATATGGGTTTTCCCAGCCGTACGATAGCAACAGATAGCGGAGGTTTTCAGGTATTTTCGCTTGGTTTTGGAAAAAAACATAATGTTGGCAAACTAGCCGGCAAACTTCAACCCGAGCAAATCCAGGAAGACGATCGTGACAACCTAGTTGAAATTAATGAACAAGGAGTTTCGTTTCAGTTTGATGGCCGTCCGGTGATACTCTCTCCGGAGTCTTCCATGGACCTACAACATACAATTGGCGCAGATATTATGTTTGCTTTTGATGAGTGTACATCACCTTTTAACAGCAAAGAATATACCCGCAATTCTATGGAGCGTACGCACAGGTGGCTCACTCGCTGTATTCAGGCTCATCAAGGCCATGAACAAACCCAAGCTCTATTTGGTATTGTACAGGGTGGTGAATATCGTGATCTGCGAGAAGAATCCGCACGTTTTGTGGGATCTCAAGATGTGCCAGGATTTGGTTTAGGTGGGAGCCTGGGCAGATTTAAAGAAGAAGTCCATGCCATACTCGATTGGATTATTCCAATACTCCCTGAAGAGAAGCCAAAACATTTTTTGGGCATTGGCCAAGTTCGAGATATTTTTGAAGGTGTAGAGCGTGGTGTAGATCTATTTGACTGTGTGATCCCCACTCGAGAGGCTCGTCATCGGGTGGTATATACTCGTCGGGGAAAAGTCTCTATCCGCAAGATGCGCACAATCGCAGAGCCCATAGATAGTTTATGTGGCTGTTTTGCTTGTAAAGAAGGTGTTACTTACGAGCAACTTTGGGAACTTTTTAAGTCCAAAGATCCTCGAGCAGCATTTTATGCGACTGCTCATAATATATGGTTTTTTTCATATTTCATGAAGCAAGTACGAGAATCTATTTCCAATAATACTTATGAGGAACTCAAGAATGAGTATTATAAGTATTATTAGGACAGTCATTTATTTCTTATCAAGTTCTTTCAATTCTTTTACTCTGTTCTCAAAATCGCTTCCTGCTTTGGTGAGATAGCTCCCTATACAAAGGAAATCGGGAGGATATTTCTTTCCTCCAATAATAGGTATCGTTTTTTCATTTACTCCTCCATCAATCATTATTTCTGCACTATAGTGTTGTGACCTGAGCTGTTCTATTTTTAACAACATTTCCTCTAAAAAGGGTGATCCCTGAAACCCAGGATTAACCGTCATTATTTGTATGCTGGGTACATAGGATAGGTCATAATGATGTGCTATACCGTCAATCTGTGTTTTAGGAGAGATATCGAGACCTATAGCGAATTGATACTGTGGGTTGAGAGTGGGTATGTCTGGGTGCAATTCTGCATTTACAAGAGAAAGGTTAACTTTCATACCTAATTCTTGCAATTCTACAATTTGTTTGAGTGCTAGCTCATAATTGTTGACCATGAGATGAAAATCAAATAGTACATTTGATGAAACTATCACTTTTTTTTCTTTTACTAATTCTATGATTTCTGGGATTTGAACCGTGATATTGGGGACTAGTTCCCCATCGGTAATATCAAGTTGTATACGAGAATAATATTTTTGAAACAAGTCCATTTGATCGATAAATTCTTGAGTGGTAGTGGTTAAAAGAGTTGGTATGATTTTCATATGAAGTAATTATATATTGTTTTAGATCATATTCTTCGTTTGATACCATTTGTTCGCTCCTCTTTACCCTCCTCGGGGACCCAAGCGATTCTCTCACAAAGATATCTATGCTCAGATATAATACGAATATGACTAATAAGGACACTAAATCGTTGCTGAGCCAATTTATTTCAATTCAATCGGTTTCTGCAGATTCTTCGCGCACTTCTGAAATGAATATTGCTGTGTCATTCCTTTCTAAAACATTAGCAGATCTTGGATTTGATGTCATATACAGCCAAAAAGGCACATCTCCTACTTGTATCATTGCAAAAAAAACAGTACCCAATGCCCAACTTACCATAGGTATCTATGGCCATTATGATGTCCAGCCCGAGGATCCTGTCGAGGAGTGGCAATCTGAGCCATTTGAGCTAATAGAGCGCCAGGGCAAGCTTTTTGGTCGAGGAGTGGCGGATAATAAAGGGCATATTGTGCAGAATATTTCGGCAATTGGAGAACTTATCCAGTCAGGACAGCTCAAAAACAACATTGTCTTTATCCTGGAGGGTGAAGAAGAATCAGGAAGCGAAAACTTTGAACAATATATTCAAGATAATAGAAATTTGTTACAAAATGTTGATCTCTACTATATTACTGATAGTGGTATGTATGCCAAGGATATCCCTCAAATTGAGTATGCTCTCCGGGGACTCATATATTTTGAGCTTACCATTACCACTGGTGACCGAGACCTCCACTCTGGCGTTTATGGTAATATAGCTCATAATCCGGCCAATATACTTTGTGACTTGCTTTCTCAAATGAAAGATTTAACAACAGGCAAAATCCATATACCTGGTTTTTATGAGGGAGTTCGCACTCTTGACGCAAAGGAAATGGGTCTTTTAACTAAAGCAATAACTACAGATGAAGACCTCCGTAAGGAAATGAATTCATATGGGATACGTACAATAGAGGGTTTACCATCTTATTTAGCTTCCAAAATCCAGCCTTCGATGGATATCCACGGATTATCAGGCGGTTTTGTTGGAGAAGGTCCAAAGACTGTGATCCCCCGCGAGGCCCGAGCTAAGTTTTCGTTCAGACTCGTCGAACATCAAAATCCTGAAAAAATCACTGCATCAGTACAGTCATTTATAAAACAGCGTATTCCTCCTGATGTGAAATATGATTTGAAAATTTTTTCAAAGGATAGCCCATTCTATACTTCGCTAGATAATCCATACATCGCGCAAGCGGCTGAGATTATGTCAGCCCATTTTGGCAAAGAGACGGTGTTTAATCGAAGTGGGGGTAGTATTCCGGCTGCGGAGATTATCCAGCGTATATTGGGTAAACCTGTGATAATAACCGGTTTTACGCTTCCTGACGACAATATCCACGCTCCTAATGAGAATTTTGATGAGGAAATGTTTTGGAAAGGGATTGATTGTCTGAAGAAGCTGTATTCTATTTAGGATAAAAGGCTGTTTATACTTTTCCTTTATCTGGATTAACAGTCTTTATCTCTTTATGGATTACTTTTCCCAGAGAATCAATGTCGTAGACATACACTTCTCCAGTCCCGATCTCGAGCTTGGGAATCTCCTCGTCGGATATATGTTCTAGATATTTGACAAGAGCACGTAAACTATTGCCATGGGCTGCAATAAGTATATTTTTGCCCTCTTTCAGTTCGGGCAATATCGTGGATTCAAAATAAGGCACGACACGTGCATATACATCTTTGAGAGATTCGCCATTTGGTATGGGATAATCCCAACTACGACGCCACTTCATAAATTGTTCCTCTCCATATTCCTCTTTTACTTTCCACTTGTTTTTCCCTGCCAGATCGCCGTAATTACGCTCTTTTATCGCTGGATTAATAACCAGCGGAATATCTAAATTGAGTGCATTTTTGATTTCTTCGTAGGTTTGTTGGGCACGCTTGAGATCGGAGGTGTAGGCTTTGTCTATATGTAAGCCTCGAAGTGCTTGTGCGGCCTCTCTGGCCTCCTCATGCCCTTTTTCATTGAGTTCTATATCTATCCAGCCAGTCCACTGACCTAAATCATTCCATTTTGAGCGTCCATGACGGATGAGAATGAGTTTTGACATATACATAGTATAACGCAAGATGTTTCAGGCTGCCAGTATATGGGTTTTGAGCTAACGGGAAGGTCAAGGTGTCGGTGTATTGGTTGGTGTTGGTGTATTGGTTGCTGTAGGGGTGGGCGTAAATGTTGGTGTCGGTGTGGATGTGGGACATACTGCACTTGAGCTTACCCAATTTGTAGCATGACTATCGGTGCCATAGGCATCTTCGGCGCGTACACGACATATCACTGTTGATCCATCCGCAGGTGTTGGTGCGTTGAAACACGGGAGATCTAAATAGTGATTGGTACTCGAATTATCACAGTACCAGGTGCCTGTTGCTCCGGAGTAATCTCCGTTGCTCGTACATTGGAGCGTGTAGTGATCAAAAGCAGATTTACAAGCTGGATTGGTGTTGTTTACCCTGTCCCAAAGCCATGATTTACAATTGTTTCCTTGTAAAAAGTTTATAGCACAAGTTGAGTTGCTACTACTTAACTGAGCACATGAGGTGTTTGCATACATCCAGGCTGTTGAATTGGAGCTACCTCCAATATCAGTTTCGGCTCTTACACGGCAAAATACCGATTGTCCCGGTGCTGGTGTAGGCGCAGTCCCGCAGGGAACTGTTAGATTATTCTCAGTAGTTGTCTCATTGCAATACCACGTACCGCTATCTGATGAAGTGAAACTACTACTTTTACACTGTACGAAGTATTTTGAAAATGTATCTGCACAGGTATTGCTTTTGAGAGATACATCAGTCCAAGTAAAGGATTTGCAGCTACTTGATTGAAAATAATCCACACCACAACTTATTTTAGTAGCTGCACTAAGTACCGCACTTGAGCTGGCTGGACTGCTGACGGCCGCAGTCGGGGTACTGGTGGGTGTGGCTGTAGTCGTTGAAGAAGTACCCGTAATACATTTAATATAATCCTGAGTGGTACAGCTTGTGCCTAAATTCTTTTGAATGCTGGGACAATCTGTATATCCACAAATCCGTGTGATGGTCGGAGACGGAACAGGAGTGGCGCTCAATGAAGCGTTAAAAGGTGAAGGGCTTAGTATCGCGGATATCGATGCAATCGAAGTTGGAGTCGGTTGTATTGTGGCACTAGGTGACGAGGTAGAGATATTTGGTATTACAGACGTTTCTGGTGAGGGTGAGATATTTGCAGAAGTGGTAAAAGACCAAAAAGCTCCCTCATTATCATATACTTCTTCTCCAATACGTATTTGAAAGTAATATGTTGTGTTGGGTTGTAGTGTGGACATATCGACTTGATGATTGGTTGTTGGCGTTTCGGAAAATGCGAACTCTGAAAAAGTAGATGCATCAGCCTGTGTCCCATACTCCACCACAGCTACGCTTTCGGTGGGTGTTTGCCAAGTTACTGTTGCATTTGTAGTCATCGGATTGACATTTATATTCTGTGGAGCTTCCTCATTAGCTCGGGTTGTATTCTGCACTAGAAAAAATCCAAGTCCAATACCAATGATTGTTAAGAGCGCAATTGCTCCAATCGAAACGTAGGTAAGATTTCTTTTTGAAATATGTTTATTCCCTAAGGTTGCAATTTGCATAGTTATATTTCTTCTTTTGCTAGTTTTTTGGTTCGGATATACAAAATCATCGTAAAAGTAAGTACAGCTACCAGTGCCGTAAGATACCACATATTAAATGGAAATGCGGCTTTATCGGATGCTCCCAGTACCTGGTTCTCACCTACTGTAATAGTTGCTGTATGAGATGTTGTCCGCTCGCAATTTATTATATCTCTCAGTTGAGGATCATTTTTTATGATCTGTGATTGCATGCTTCCATTTTCATTGCATATAAAAGTAAAAGTCGCATTGCCATTTTTTAAAGCCTTAAAAGTAAGTGTAGCTACTTTGCCGTTAGCCGGTCCGGCAGTGAAAGTATCACGCCGTAAGCCATATATGTACATCGTGCCTGGCTCTACAATTTTTGCTTCCATAGATTCAAAAAGGCTGCTGCCTTTGGCAGGAAGTATCGGTTGTAGTAGTTCCGAGTCGTACTGAATCCAGATATCTGTTGAGATTACAGCTTCTTGATCAGTGAAAATGTTGACATTTAGATCAACATTTTGACCTAAAACTACTGGTTGATGTATTGTCTCAAAAGATAAGGATGCTGTCGTGGATGACATAGTACTTATTCTACTGGTTTAAGGGGCTTTGTTGCAAGTTGAATAGTAGTTTGGTGATTAAAATCATATCTGTAATGAATGAGGATAATTCACTATATTTTATATCCTATAGCTTTTTTACATAAAATTTGTTAAAATGGGTACTTGGCTCATTGTATGTGTTTTTTCTCAAAAAAATATGAATAAATCATCAAAAAACGAAACCCAGAGTATAACTCCCTTTGAAGAAATTAAACAGTATAGAAAACGTAAAAACACCTCAAAAATTTCAACCATAACCAAGCAAGATCTGGAGATGTATAAACTTGAAAAATTAGACATTGCGATTGTTCAGTCTATTTGGCAATATCTGGAGTCACTTGTCGTAGATACAGGTATAACTTGTACATGGGAATGGGTAAGCACATGGATCGAGCATTATGGTGACGTCGTAGACCATTGTTTTATACTTGCAACTTATCAAGGGCGTCCGTGTGGTATCACTATCGTGACCCGAGAAACCAATAGAAAATTGCCAATACCTGTAAAAGCGCTCCATATTGGGACAAGCGGAGAGCCTTATAAAGATCAGGTACAAATGATTAACAATCAAATTTTGGCCACGAAAGAAGCACGTGAGGCGTTTTATGAATCTCTTCTTGACGTCATAACTACTCATTTCCCTTGGGATGAAATTGTTTTTGATGATTATCGGCATTTGGATGCACAATTGGTGGAGCAACTGATAAAAAATAACTCGCACAAGTTGAATGTTGATCATAAGTCTTGTAAGTATTTTGACTTCACTCTTGCACGCAAAAATCAGTCTACAGTTCTCAGTAATTTGAGTACAGATACACGATATTGGATCAGGCGAAGTAAAAAGATTCTAGGCGACGATTTTATGCTGGAATGGGCTGATAACGAAGAACAAGCGTTAGATATTTTTGATGAAATTGGTTTTCTTTTTCAACAAAAATGGACGCGACACGGACAGCGGGGAATTTTTGCGTCAAAACGATATGTCTCATTTCACAAAACTCTTATTTCAAAACTTCTACCACAACAGAAAGTAATTCTTTTTAGGGTTACGAGCAAGCAGTTTGGAACATTGGGATGTCTATATATGTTTGTAGAGAAAAATGTTGCCTATGGTTATCAAATAGGCTTGCGAGATTTTACTAAAATGTCGTTTGGTAATGTAAATGCAAATCGTATTAAAGGTGGATTTATACTTCATACACTTTGTATGCAAGAATGTATGGATCGAGGTTATCAAGCATATAATTTTTCTGTAGGAGATTATGCCTATAAAAAGGATTTAACAAATGCTGAAGATGTAGTCGCCACAGTTTCAGTAAGACAAAGTGTGCTGCCGTATCTGAGAGAAGGTGCTATAAAGCTGCATTATAAATTGCTTCATAATAAAAATGCGGCTTACATACTGCGACCAATCAAAATGATGCTCACTTAATCTTAAAAGCCATGTTCAATTTCAATCAATCGGTTGTATTTAGCAAGTCGTTCGCTTCGGGACATAGAGCCTGTCTTTATAAATTCAGCAGCACATGCATAAGCTAAATCCGCAATAAATGGATCTTCAGTTTCTCCTGAACGATGAGATACAGCCACTTTCCAACCCGCCTGTTGTGTCATACGGATTGCTTCTGCTGTCTCTGATACACTTCCAATTTGATTCAACTTGATAAGTACTGCATTGGCGGCTTTTTCCCTAATACCTTTTTCAATACGCTTTGGATTGGTGACAAACAAATCATCTCCTACAATTTGAAAATGAAATTTGTCGGCCATAGTAGCAAATTTAGTAAAAGTCCCCCAATCATCTTCTGCAAAAGGATCTTCAAATGATTGAATATGATATTTTTGCCCAAGTTGTGAATAGTATTCAATTAATTGATCTGGTGAGACTGTTTTATTATCTCGTTTTAGAGTATATGTGCCATTTTCATAAAATTCAGTCGCGGCTGCGTCCATGCCAAATTCAAAGTCTTCAATATTTTTATAGCCTGCAGTGGAAGCGGCGGTGAGAATTTCTTCGTAGGCTTGTTCATTTGAGGTAAGAGCCGGGGAATAACCACCTTCATCACCAACCAGAGGTGACAGACCTTTTTTCTTGAGTTGCTTTCCCAGTTGTAAAAATATTTCTGCAGCTACTTGGGTGCTTACGCTTGGGAGGGTTGCTTTTGTCATAATGATAAATTCCTGAATATCAAAATTCCAGTTTGCGTGTTTCCCACCATTAATCAAGTTGACCATAAGCCGTGGGAAATCGGGCTTTATCTCGGCAAAAAAATGTTCATTCAAAAATTTCCATACAGGTTTCTTTTCTGTATAGGCTGCGGCCCGTACAGCGGCCATACTTACACTAAGGATCGCATTTGCTCCGAGTTTGCCTTTATTCTCAGTACCATCAAGCTCAATCATTGCTTTATCAAGGGCCGTTATATCGTTTACGGATCGATTTTTGAGTATATTGGCAATGGAAGTGTTTACGTTATGCACTGCTTTAGTTACGCCTTGTCCCATATGTCTTTTTTTATCTCCGTCTCGCAACTCAACGGCCTCATGAGCTCCTGTAGAAGCACCCGAAGGA
Organism: uncultured Gammaproteobacteria bacterium; assembly: GCA_964590815.1. Taxonomy (GTDB): domain Bacteria; phylum Patescibacteriota; class Microgenomatia; order UBA1406; family GWC2-37-13; genus CAZMJG01. Next base: position 13,986 of record CAZPYR010000014.1, read on the forward strand.
ACAGACGCCGCATGTACAGATCCGTCGTCCAAGGTGAGAAATGTGCGAATGGTTGGTTTGCCACGCGAATCGAGGATTTCGATCGCTTGAAGTGAGGTGATGTTCATAGGAATATCTTAGCACAGCTCACGTAATATTGTATATACTATGCTCTATGAAAATCATTCTTATGCGCCATGGTGAAAGTATAGGAAATACAAAACATGGCTTTATCTCAGGCAGAATGGATAAACAAGGTCTTACTACCAATGGTCGAGCACAAGTTACCCGTACCGCGTGGGAATTAAAAGATGAATCAATCGATTATATTTTAGCAAGTCCAGTGACACGAGCTCAGGAGACAGCTCAAATAATGAGCGAAGTTTTGCATAAGAAAATAGAAACTATAGACTGGCTAACGGAGCTTAATCATGGCGTATTTGAAGGGCATTATTGGTGGGAAGTCATCCATGAGATTTCGCCATCTTGGCGGAAAAATCGCACTCGTTTTCAAAGTACATTTCCTGAGGGAGAAAGTATGGAAATGCTTGCAAAGCGCATATGGCAAGGCTTCAAAAAGCTTCAGTCAGAATATGAAGAAAACGAAACGATATTGATAATAAGTCATCAGGCTCCTATTTCTGCTGTCCGTTATTCGCTTGAACATGGTGATCCTACGTATATTACTACTCCGCAGAAAGAAGAGGAATTTTTGACTTATATGAATACAGTGCAGATACCAAATGCCTGTTATGCAGAAGCAGTACTTAAAGAAGATACGCTAGTCTCACTCACGGAAACGACAGCCTTTGATCACGTCAAACCATCAAGCACAACGATATTGTTTTATATGAAAGGTGTTGCTGATATGAGCGAAAATACCCAGGCTTTTCCTGAGGAAACTGCCTCAAACAATATTGTTTACAAACTGGCGGATCGGGAACAGTATATTGTAAAAGTACTTCAAGATACAGATAGCGCCGCAGCCAAGAGGCAGGTAAAAGTATATGATTATCTGCGAGGAAAAGGTATATCGGCGCCTCATATCAAATACTTTGATACAAGCGCGGCTTTTTTTAAAGCTGATGTTTTGGTGCAGGATTTTGTAGAAGGTCATGTATTTAAAGAATGTATCCAAGAACATAACGCGCCTACTCTTTTAGATGATATCTATGAAGTTTTAGCAAAAATTCATAAGTTGCCTGTCTCTGAACTTGAAACTTTTTGGAAACCACCAGTAGAAAAGCCATTTCTTTCATGGCAAAATTTTATGCACTATAATATCAACCTCACGTTACATGGATTGCAAGATTTTGATTTATCGCAAGATCAAAAAAACAATGTAGTCAAGGAGCTTGCAGATTTAAAGCAATATATATTGGATAGCAATTATTTATTGGTGCCAATTCATGGCGATCCAGGATCCGGGAATTTTATTATTGCTGAGGAAAATCATTCGTGTAAGCTGATACGCATCATAGATTTTGAGTGGGCTCGCCAGGGCGATGGTCTATGGGATTTTGCATACTTTTGGGGGTGGCTTGAGCGAGATAATAGAGAGGCTTCTTTTTTATGGAAAAAGATTTTACAAGAGAAAATACCTCAACATATGAATCGTCTTAATCAGTTTCGCATGTTATTCCATGCGTGGACAGTCCGAGATATGCATGATTATAAAGATAAAGAGATAAGGCTTCGTAGAGGTAAAAAATCGTTAGAGTTGCTTGCTTGACAAAACGATTGACTCCATGGCACAATGAAAGTGTGAATAAAAAATCCATTGTTGTCTTTTTAACACTCGCTGTTGTTTTTCTAACTTCGTATGTCCCCCAATCTAAGGCACAAAGCCCTGCATATATGCCGGCTCAGGAAACACGTCAGATATTACCTTCACAACCGTTTGGACAAACACAAGCATACAGTGTGACTTTGCGCGGCAATCAAGAAGCCGTGGTGAGTATGAAAGCAATCTTTACGAACTATGAAGAAGCCACCATGTCGGCACTTACTTTCCAGGTACCAAAAGGTGAAATACAAAACATATCTGCGTATCAGGTTGTCATTGAGCCACAATGCATACGGTATGTCCAAGAGCCATTAAAGGCAAGTGGGATAGAAAAAGTAAACCCCAGTTTTAACGAAGGTTTCCAGCAAAAGTGTGTCCAGTATAGTGATCCGGACTACTATCAAGGCTATTACGGCAATATGCAGTATATGAAGGCCGTTGTTAATTCGGATGGAAAAACTATAGATGTAAGTTTACCCAAGGGAGTTAGTCCTCAAAAGTCGGGAAGCATAGTGTTGTATTATCGAGCGACAGGTTATGTAAAAAAAGATTTCTTTGGTGCTTTCTTGTATTCATTCGAAACGTTAAAATCTGATACTACGGTGCGCTCACTTTCAGTAGGTGTAAACACAGATTCAGATCTTATTCTGGAAGGGACAGATCAGCAGGTAAATTATGATACTGTGGGTTCAGCAGCACCTTTACTGGCCCGAGATACCGGTATGAAACAGGACTCATTTATGAGCGCTGAATTTGACTCATACTATCAGCAAATCGGATATGGACGAGTCACTAAAACGTCAGCTGATCTCCAGCCTTTTGATTCGTTTACTGTGGAAGGTCGTTATGCCAAATCTCAAATGCAACTATATGGAAAAAGATATACCGTTGGTGGTTTACTGGCGCTAGGAGGGCTTATTTTTATAGGGTATATTGTATATAGATTATATAGAACTTTTGTTCAAAATCGAGTATCTCAAAATCAAAAAGCACCTTCATCTTCGGGAAATGCTGTGCTTCTCATGTTGGGAATGGGATTATTGTCCTCGGTTGGATCTGCACTATATACAATATTTATTTATGTATTCTTTACAATGCTGCAACGATCCTATTATTTGGATATGAGTATGATCATTGGATTATTTGCTCTACTTATATCTTGCATTATTTATATTGTCCTCGTTTTTGGCCCTACCGTATTTGTGGGATGGAAACGTGGTGTATGGTGGGGATTTGGAACATTGGGTGTAACGCTCGTATTGATCTGTATATATACGGGCATATTCCTTATATATGTTTTTATGCAACAACAAGCTGTGTATTCTCCCGGTTACCCTACATTCTCGCCGGCCCGAGAAGGCTTGATTTTAAAATAAGCATTTTTGTATAAACTGTATATCTTTGTAAAGAATATTTATATGACAGTATATGAAATGATGTCTATTTTTATATTTTGATATAGAAATGAGGTTGATTTTACATACTATAGGTGTATAATTGTTCTGCGCATATATCGTTTTGTTAGTCTGATATAGGAGGAAAGATATGTCACAGTTACCGGATCCGCCCCGCATGTCTGATGGGATTGCTGAAACGATTTTTGGGGAATCAGTAGCCGCTCGTCGGGATAAGCTGATTCATCCAAAAATTCAACAGCAGGCGGGTGTAGCGTATAATCAACGCATCAATCGGCAAGTGGCTGTTTTCAATTTGATGGAGTCCATAGCTTATTTAGCAATAGCTTTGGGAGTAGTTTTTTGTATTGTTATCTTGCCTATTGGCGCGGCAGTTGTATCGATATGGTTGGGTAAAAGATCATTCAGCGCGAAAGGGTGCGGAATGGTCGGACTCTATGTAGTCGGTGCATTTTTTGCAGCCTGCGTGTCTGTTGTTTCCGGATATTTTTATTTTCCAATACTATTGTATTTTCGATAGCATAGGGAGGTAAAAATAGGGTCGTCGCGTTAGCGCAAACGCGACGACCCACTTTTCACAATAAATCAGTTTTTCCTTCTCCTTCAAACCTGCTACTATATGATGTATGGAGATGTATTTGGAACTCAGTACTATAATCGTCATAGCCTTGCTTGTCTCGCTGCTCATGCGCATTATGCGTCAACCGCTCATTGTCGGATACATTTTTACCGGGATTCTCGTTGGGCCCTATGCACTAAATCTTATCCATAGCAGCGAAGTGATTGAACTGTTTTCCAAGCTTGGTATCTCGATACTTCTTTTTATCGTTGGGCTAAATTTAAGACCGGCGGTCATTCGGGAAGTAGGTAAGGTGTCACTCGCAACCGGCTTAGGCCAGGTTTTTTTTACATCAATTATCGGTTTTATTATCTCGCTCTTTTTAGGCATCGAACGCACGGCTGCTATGTATGTGGCGATTGCGCTCACCTTCAGTAGTACGATCATCATTTTGAAATTGTTATCAGATAAGGGAGATCTCAATAAACTGTATGGACGTATTGCGATTGGTTTTCTATTGGTGCAGGATATTGTGGCAACACTCATTTTGCTTGTGACATCTTCACTTGCAACGGGTGAAAGTAATAATCTTGTTTTGACTGCTATCGTCACGTTGTTAAAAGGCGGAGTTTTAATTGTGGCTATTATTATGATAAGCAATTATGTCTTGCCCCGTTTGAGTCATTTTATTGCGGCGTCTCAGGAGCTATTATTTTTATTCTCTATTAGTTGGGGGCTTGGAATGGGAGCGTTTTTTACGTACCTTGGATTCTCGGTCGAGATTGGAGCGCTCGTTGCAGGAGTAACGCTTTCTATGACACCCTACGCGTATGAGGCGGCTTCCCGACTGCGTCCATTGCGAGATTTTTTTATTGTCTTGTTCTTTATTTTGTTGGGTTCGCAAATGGTCTTGAGTGATATGGGAAAATTATTAGTGCCGGCACTCATTTTGTCTTTCTATGTGCTCATTGGTAATCCGACGATTATGATTGTGATTATGAATTTGTTGGGTTTCAGTAAACGCACCAGCTATCAGGCAGCATTGACGGTAGGTCAAATTAGCGAGTTTTCACTCATTTTAGCTACTTTGGGCTTCCAGATAGGTCATTTGTCACGTGAAGTTCTTTCTCTAATAACCCTTGTTGGCTTAATCACTATATCCGGTTCTACGTATCTCATTCTCTATTCCGATAAATTGTATCCCTATATAGAGAAAATGCTTTCTTATCTGGAACTTAAAAAGAATAAGAAAGAAGAAGGTCGAGATCGTCATTATTCTTCGATTCTGTTTGGCTATCAACGAGTGGGAGAAGATTTTATAGAATCATTTGATAGAATTGGCCTTCGTTATGTAGTCATCGATTTTAATCCAGACTCCATCAGTGCCTTGAAGGATAAAAATATTCCTCATATATTTGGCGATGCGGCAGATCCTGAGTTTCTTGAAGAATTGCATCTGCATACAATCAAGTATGTCGTTTCTACAATCCCTGACATTAATGTGAATAAGCTTATTGTAAAAAAGATCAGGGAAAAGAATAATCATGCTATTGTGATTATGATTGCACAAAATAGGGAAGAATCTCTGGATCTCTACGAAGCCGGAGCAACCTATGTAATACTGCCTCATTATTTAGGAGCGCAGTATGCTGCGCGGATGATTGGGAAACATGGGCTTGAGCGTAGCGAGTATGAAGATTTGCGAGAGAAACATCTTTCATATCTTGAGAAACGAACCATCTAGAGGATCCTCGTTTCGTGCCGTCTAATTTGCTATATACAAGGAATTATATATAACTGAAACGTGATTGTGTTGTATAATGGTATAACATGTTTAAAAATGAACTTTACTATTTCTTTTTTTCATATTTTCTCGGAATCGGTCCGATCACTTTTGATCTTTTAGTTCAGAAATTTGGCTCTGCGGAAGCCATATATCGCGCAAGCGATAAAGAACTTCAGCATACACTTAAAGACACTTTTGCTTCAAAATTCATCGCGTTCCGCAAAGAATTTAATCCCGAAAAAGAATATGAACGTCTTTCAAATAAAAATATTACGATTGTTTCTCGTCTACACCCATCATATCCACCTCAGTTACGTGAGCTGAGAGATGCGCCAATATGCCTATATGTGAAAGGAAATATAAAAAATTTTGATTACGCAAATGATAAGTTTTTTGCTATTGTGGGTACACGAACTCCGACTGATTATGGGCAGCAAGTGGCATCGCGTTTTTCTGTAGAATTATCTGAAGCTGGTTTTGTGATTGTTTCTGGGCTCGCGCGTGGTATAGATGCTATTGCTCATAAAGCCGCGCTTTCAGCAAACGGCAGAACAATTGCTTTTCTAGGCTGTGGAGTAAATATACCTTATCCGCCCAGTAATGAAAAACTTTACGACGAAATTTTGTTGAAGGGTGGCCTTATTATTTCGGAATTTCCTCCGGATATGATGGTAAAGCCAGGCTTGTTTGTGCAGCGTAATAGATTGATTTCAGGATTGTCGGTGGGTATTTTGGTTGCTGAAGGTCTCAAAGATTCGGGATCGCTTATCACAGCTCGCTTTGCACTAGAGCAAGGGAAAGAAGTTTTTGCTCCACCTGCCCCTATAACTTCAGCTCAATCTGAAGCCCCGAATATGCTGATCAAAGAAGGCGCGAAAATGGTGACGTGTATCCAGGATATACTTGATGAATTTCATATGCAGTCTACGCCCGCTACTACAAGTAGTGTGTTATCTTCACTGAGTGAGAGTGAACAGCAAATATATAAAATTCTTCTTTCTCAACCTCAAACTTCAGATGAGCTTGCATATATGCTCTCACTTCCCATACAACATATTCTTATGACCATTTCTGGTATGGAGCTAAAAGGAGTTATTTCAAAAGGAAGTGCTGCAAAATATCTTATTTCTTAAATAGAGTCTACTTTTTTGAGGCGGCGTAAATATTTTTCTGCATGTGCGGGTTTGGCTCCTAAATAGGCATCTACTATTTTTTCCGCTTCTTCTTCTGAAGTGAAATTGGCTGCGAGTGCCAATACATTTATATGATCATCACGACGCGAATCAGCAACATGTTCAGAGTTTAATCCGACCACAGAATAAATCCCTTTGAATCTGTTTGCGGCAATACTTACACCTGCTCCTGATCCACATATTACAATCCCGAGGTGATCTGTCGGGTTTTGAAGTACTGCTTGTGCTACTTTTTGTGCATAGTCAGGGAAATCATCATGGGGATCGTATTCGTAGTTACCTAAATCTTCTACACGGATATTTTTATCTTGTATATAAGAAATGATTTTATCTTTGAGCTGGTATCCGCGATGATCGGCGCCGATAAAGATTGTCATGTTTATAGTATAGCATTTATATTGCATCAAAAAAAGGTCGGACCTTTCCCGGAAAGGTCCGACCTTGATATAAAATTCCTGTACAATACAGATATGTTCGATACCCATTGCCACCTCAATTTTAAGGCGTTTAAAAAGACCTTGCCTGATGTCATCACCCGAGCCCATGAATCGGGTATTACAAATATCGTTATTCCAGGTACGGACGTGAAGACATCGAAAAGGGCAGTCGAGATTGCGCAAGCACATGAGGACATTTATGCAGCAGTTGGTATCCATCCGCATCATGCTTACAAATTAATTAAGAAAGAAGAATTAAGCGAGAAGAATGACCAAATAACTGTACAAAGGGAACTCGATGAGATTGAGAAATTGCTCACAGAGGAGAAAGTGGTGGCTGTGGGGGAAATCGGGATGGACAGACATATGTATGAAGAGACGGTGTATGAGAATTATGCCATAAATGATAAATTTATAGAAATTCAGAAAGAATTGCTAGAAAAGCAGATAAATTTAGCGAAAAAATATAAAAAAAGTCTCATTTTCCATAATCGAGAGGCAAAAATAGATGTTTTATCTATCCTACGAGATCATTGGAATGTTGTGTTTGAGTATAAAGCGGTATTCCACTGTTGTGAACCAGATGAGGAGCTTTTGGCTTTTGCTAAAGAACACAAAATGTTTCTGGGTGTTGATGGGGATATTACGTATTATCCAGAGAAACAGGCATTTATTAAGAATGTTCCTCTTGAGATGCTCGTTCTTGAAACAGATAGCCCTTTTTTACTCCCAGAACCTCTCAAAACTGAAAGAAAATATCCGAATGAGCCAAAGAATATAGCACTTTTTGTGAAACTTATCGCCGATTTAAAAGAAACAACAAAGGATGAAATTATAAACATAACGACGGCGAATGCACGTACCCTCTTTGGTTTGTAAGCGGGATTTTGCTATACTGAGCTAATATGAAAGATCTGCCGAATGGTATTCCTCATGATTTTGGCTCTTGGCAAGCTCCCGAATCTACAATGGGTCAAGAATCTGCTGTCGGGGCGCCGTGCAATGTCCGTGATATTTTAGAATCGAAATGGACTCCATTGGTTCGTGCCTTGGTGCCTGCTCTGGAAAAAGGCTGGCAGCCAACACGCGATGAAACGGCTGCTGTTTTTAGAAGATATATAAAAGATTATGTTCGCCTCCAAGAACAGACGCTGCAACTAGGGATGGTTCAAGCAGAAGAGGATAATGATGAGGTAACTTTGCGAAATATACGCAGGTCACTAGATAGACTGCATCAGTTACCTCAGCCGGACATCAGTGGTGAGTTTGATAATTTAGCGCTTACCATTGAACAAAATGATGATGAAGAAGATTGGTCTGTACTAAAAGCAGATCCTAATCGCAAACTTTTTCCGGGTGGGTATGAGATGGATACGCAAGAAGATTATGAACCTCATAATTTGGAGTTGTGTATAGAATGCTATTTGCGGTTGCCTAAAGAAGAACAGAAAACAATGCTTCCTGAGCTTGCGCCTTACTTTATGCACCAGATAAATAACGAGTCCGAGCTCAGACATTTGGTGAGTCAGATATTTCCGGAAAATTATTCCACATTATCTGATCGTGAAAAAGTGGAAATGGCGAAGCCGCTACTTGACGCATATTATACCTATCATGACGGTTCATACGAATATCCAGATAAGGACGAAGCAGCACTTGACTATAATTATTTGCCACCAGAACGAATCAATTTGAGAACATTATTTAAGATAAATGAAGGTTCTGCCAAAGATAATGAGAAAGCCCTAAAGCCTTGGTTTTTGTACCTTTCCGAGCAAGAAGATTTTGACAAAATAAGAACTCACATTGGCTCACTCATAAGTCCGGTTGAGTATCCGACAATTTTAAATACAGTAAGGGATATTTTAAAAAATGAAGAATTAAGTGATAAAGCACGTGATAATATGCTAAAACTTGGGCGTGTCTTACTTGGCTATGACCCAGCAGATACCAATGTGGAGTTTTTCACCTCTCTTGCTAAACTCTACAAATCTATAAAGTTTGAAAACTACAAACCCAATCAATCATCTACAGCCACAGAAGCAGATATCGTTGAGGCTACCGCAGGCTCTAAAAAAGGTAAAAAAATACTGGTACTTGCCTGTGGTACCGGGCGACATGTGGCGGAACTTGAACGAAGACAGCAAGGCGCAGAGGAAAGAAATATATATATGGGACTTGAGGCAAATGATCGCCATGTGGAAATTGCGCGTGAGAATTTGATCAAAGTGGGTGGAAATGAGGAGCAGATTATAGAGGGAAATTGGAATGCGATTCCTATTGAAGATAATCAACTACAGCAAGTAGAAAGCAAAGGACGTGATTTACCACACGCCGAGACTGTGGATGCACTTCTGCGGGTGCGAGATGAAGTCTATAGAGTGCTTGAACCGGGAGGTGTATTTGGTTTTGATATCGCAAATCCCAATAAAGGTGAATATGTCCGAGCCCAAGAGCAGTTTCATCGTGCTCTTGAGCTATTGCATGTACCGGCGGCAATGCGGGAATACGCGCGCAATATGAATTTGGAGTATATTATCGATGGCCCTGGGGAAAATGATGGTAAGGTTTTTGTGTATAATCGTGTCAATCCGGCGCCTGAACAGGTGGTGGAGATTATGGAGAGGCCTCATGTAGCGCCTAGTGTTGGGAAGGTTGAATTACCATTTCAGTGTGTTGAGATAAAACGTGAAGAAATACCCGGTACTGGCAATGAGGATATTTACTATATTGCTCTGAAGCCAGATCCTGCCAAACTAGAGCCAAAATATAGAGACATGATTGCACAGTATGAGCAAGAATATCCGGAATTACGCAAGCAACTTGATGTCGCCGTATCACGTATAAATGATTTAAAGATTCAGAAACAAGCACAATTTGGGGAAATTAAAACTATTGAAGAATTCGTTATGCAGCATGAAAAGTATGCAGAGGGGGAGGATAGAGGCGATGGAGTGTCGATTGCGGAAAAACAAGCTTTTAAAGATGTAAATGAGTATTTGCATTTGGCAGAAGTGGAGTTTCACCAAATAAAGCAAACTCTCATTATGAAAAATATGAAAATTCGAAACGTAATGCCTGAAATTCAGAAGCAATTACATGCTCAGGTGGAAGTAAAAAAGCAAGAGATACTTTTGCAGTTGGAACTGAAAGATGCCAGTAAACAGTAATCTGTCATCCCGAACTTGTTTCGGGATCTATCTCTTAAGATGCTGAAACGAGTTCATCATGACAACATATTTTCCCATAAAAAAAAGCTGCCTGCTATATACTGCGTATTACATCGTTTGTGTCTTCCGCTCCTGTCCAAAGCAAAAGAGATGTGTTTTGAAATACGAGGCGCCCTTCGCATACAATGCTTCGGGCATAACCGTCCGTACTCTCTGTTTTCATATGAAATATTTCAAACAGAGCTACGGTCGGTAATAGCTGGCAGCTTTCTGTACTTAAAAATTGATAAATGTTTTAAATACGTCTCAGTGCATAAATTCTATTGTCATCCTGAACTCGTTTCAGGATTGTATTTATGCATTAGGATGTATTGAGGAGCGCGAGACAAGAGTACCGCGCTCCTCGACAAGATATGACAAGTTTTTGCTCTCTACTTATGAGGTAGGAGAGAGAGCGGATCCT
>CAZPYR010000015.1:0-24263 GCA_964590815.1 uncultured Gammaproteobacteria bacterium
GTTATGCGAATCGAGTTGGACTTTCTTTAAATCCTTATATATAAATACTGTTAAAAATATTATAACTAGTAGAGATGGTATAGCGGTCAAAATGGCAATTTTGATGGGGTGGGTAAAGAAGCGTTTTAGATTGTCAAATAAGCCCAAAAGCTTATGAAAAAACTTAGTCATGAAATTTTAAAAATGCGATGGTAGTTCTTACCATTTATTCATTATGACAGAAAATTTTTTTCAACGCAATATATATATACATTTAGGGAGAAAATTCGTTATAAAAATGACAAGCAGATAGACTGTTTCAAAAGGCACAAAAAAAACACACTTTTTCCATACATATTAGATATGCATAAATGTAGAAATCTCATCCATAATTCAGTGATTGTAATCAAGTGCGAATGTCGTTAGAATAAAATTGTTGTATGGTTTTTAAGCGCTCAGTCATAGTACTCAGTGCAATGCTTTTATGTCTATTTTTGTATAGTTTGGGCCCACCAGTAGAGGCTCAAAACCCATTTGGCATTGCAACCAATTTACCTATAGACCATCCCGAGGTGAAGGATGGGTATATTATTGTGGCTAAAAACGAAGAATTCACGGTTTCTAGCGAAGCATATCAACCTAACATGATTGGTGTAATTAATCAGCAATCCGCCATAGAGATCCGATTTAAAAATGAAACTAATACATATCCAGTAATCACAGGTGGGCAGGCATATATCTTGGTGAGTCTTGCAAACGGTGATATTAAAAAAGGAGATTACATAACTTCTTCACCACTTCAAGGCATTGGAATGAAGGCTACGGTTCCTGGACAGGTTATTGGTGTGGCTCTAGAAGATGCAAAAGATTCGGACGAATCTAAAGTAACTCAAATACGTATTTCTATACAGACGGACTATTATTTAAATCCGCTGTTTGAAGTGGGGCCGCAAAGTTCCGTACGTGTAAAATTCGAACAACTACTTTCACCAAACAATGAACAGACGTTTATGAAATATCTTTTAGGTGGTGGCATCTTCCTAATCAGCCTATTATTCTGTCTTGTCTATTTTGGTCGTCTTTCTCTCAAGGGAGTAGAGGCACTTGGAAGAAATCCTCTTGCCGCAAGTAAGATACAATTTGGTATTATCATTAATGTACTCATGGGATTAGCTATTTGTTTTATAGCATTTGGTGCAGCTCTTTATATTATTCGTTATTTATAAAATTATGGAACAAGATATAGGATCAATGATTATTTGGCTTACTCCACCAGTAAGTTTAATATTAAATATTGTGCTGATATTTGTGATCATGTATATCATACGATTGCGCAGACCTAGCTCCAACGATGTAAAAAGTACAGATCAAAGGATTGCCACGAATTACAGGGAGGCCGAATTTGAAGCCTCAGAACTCATGAAGGATGCAACTGAAAAGGCCAAAAGGATCATACAGGAAGCAGGTATTACAAAAGAATCGCTTGATGCACGATTAGAAAAATCACTTGGTCAAATGACCGATGTACTCAATGAAAAAATTTTGACCAAAGAAGATGAAATATTTAAACAATATAAAAATATCTTCGACAAAATTGCAGAATCTTACCAGAAGGAAGGGTCAACTATAGTCACTGGATTTAAAGATGAAGGAGATACAATGCTCAAAACATTTATACAGACAATGCATGCCGAAATTAACTCCGTAAGGGAACAAGTATTTGACAAGATAGATGCCAAAATGTCACTCATTGAAGAAGATTTGAAAAAATATAGAGAGACTCAACAAAAACGTTTAGATGAGAATATCCAGAAAATTACTAAAAATACAATTGAAATGTACATGAAAGATGCCCTCGCGTATGAAAATCATGAACAGATTTTATTTAAAGTGATGGATCGATTTAAAAAGGATAATCAAAATAGCAATAATACATGATCTATGAATACTGAAAACCCATATATATCAATTTTAGAGAAAATACTCACTCTGGAAGAGCTCAATAGAACATCACAGCTTTTAAATGAAGCTTATGATCGCCTGTATAAAAGCAATGCTGATCCAAAAGAAGTTCTTGAGACTACGCTTCCCTACTTTGTAACAGATGTTGTCTTTGAAACAGCCAAGAAAAATGGAGTTCCATTTACCGATCGTGAAGGACTACAAAAAATTACAGACCAAATACGCACATATTTGCTCAATCTTCCGGTAGCTGAATTAGTAATTGCATTTATACCCAATTATCGCCATATTCAAAAACTTTCGCGTTTGTGGGAAGAATATGCGGGTACACACGTTATATTAAATATAAAAATTGACGAAAGCATCGTGGCAGGAGCAAAAATCAGTTATGCGGGTTTTTATAAAGATTATTCCTTATCAAACTGGCTAAACCAGAATGCATCATCAAATCTAGATCAATTTATTTAACAGCTATGTTTGAACAATATCTTAACAGCATCGGAGAATACGGCATAATTAGTCAGATACAGCATCCGCTGATTACCATTCGAGGCTTACCGCAAGCTCATCCCAATGAAATGCTCATTTTTGAAAATGGCCAAATTGGAATGGTATATGATATAGATGAAAAATCTCTCCATGCACTTATATTTTCTCAGACTCCGGCTTCTTTAGGCTCTAAAGTGACCCGAACAAATATTACGATGGCCATTCCAGCAAGCGAAAATTTGCTAGGGCGGATTATAGATCCACTGACAAACATAATGAGCGCCAGCTCCACCGCTAAATATGTACAAGAACAGCCTCAGATGAGAGATTTATTTATACCTGCTCCCGGGATCTCCCGACGCGTCCCTATTACTTCTCAGTTTCTCACGGGCGTAAGCAAAGTAGACTTGCTCATTCCGCTTGGATATGGACAGCGCGAACTTATTATGGGAGATGTAAAAACGGGTAAAACCATGTTTTTAAGCCGTACCATAATTAATCAAGTTAAAAATCATGACAGTATTGTCATTTATGCTGCCATTGGGAAAAAAAGGACAGAAATAATCACCTTATATGAATATTTCCAAAAAGAAGGAATTATCGATAAAATCTGCATAGTCGCAACCACTGCTTCCGATATTGCAAGTACCATTTACCTTACTCCATATACAGCCATTACTCTTGCTGAATTTTTCCGAGACAAAGGACAAAACGTACTAGTTGTTATGGATGATCTCACAACTCACGCCCAAAGATATCGTGAAATTGCGCTTAAAAGCCGCCGATTCCCAGGGCGAGAATCTTTCCCTGGAGATATTTTTTATACCCATGCCAGTCTTCTGGAAAGAGCCGGTCATTTTACCCATGAAACCACAGGGACAGTATCTATCACCTGTCTGCCGGTTGCCATGACTACAGAGGGCGATATTACGGGTTATATATCGACTAATCTGATGAGTATGACAGATGGTCACATTTTTTTTGATAGTGCTATCTATAACAAAGGAGAGAGACCAGCAATTAACATTCCCCTCTCAGTCACGAGAGTCGGAAGACAAGCACAATCTCAACTGGGTAAGGAAATCAATAAGACGATCCTCTCCACGATGACGGAATATGAAAAAATTAAAAATATAGCTTATATAGGATCTGAGTTGTCGGAGGTCTCCAAAAGTATTTTAAAAAAAGGTGAATCTCTCATGAATTTACTCAATCAGGATATGCTCATAGATTTACCCTACGAATTGCAGCTTGTTTTATTTGGTCTGGTATGGATAAACGAATTAGACCTTTCTAGCAACAAATCTTACAACATGATGATTCCTGAATTAATGAAAATCTATACTGATGAAAATAGATTGGGTGAAGTACGCTTGTTGCTTGACTCCCCGACTATGAAAGACTTTCTTGATGGTCTGAAAAAAAATCAGCAATTAATTAATATATGCAAAATAGTAAAACAATAGACCAAGATTTAGATTTTCTTACAGATCTACGTTCACTTGCTGTGGCGTATGAAGACATATCTATTATCAAAATGCAACAAACCCGCAATACTATTTTGCGAGCTCGTAATTACGTGGGTTATTTAAAAAATATTCTTGAATCGATACAAACCGCCGGCAGTTATATCCAAACGAAAAATAATGTGGGTAAAAAGAAAAAACCTTTAGCAACTGTCGTTATTACATCAAATACTAAATTCCAAGGTGATATAACTCGGCGTATTTTTGATTTTTTTTCACATAAAAGCGAAAAACCAGGCGATATATTTGTTATAGGCAAAATAGGAAAAGAATTTATGAAAGAATATGATGGCAAAATCCAGTATACAGACTTTGAAGTCTCAGATATTGACATTTCAATGAAAGATTTACAGCCATTTTTACAACGTCTCCTTCAGTACAAGGAAATTAATGTGTACTATGCAATTTTTAAAAATCTGATAAATCAAGAGCCTACTGCTATTGATATCGGAAATATCGATTTGCTTACTCCGGAAGAAACAGAATTACTCAGACGTGAAAAAAACATGCCAACATTTCTCTTTGAACCATCAGTGGAAGAAATTAGTACGTTCGTAAATGATAACTCAGTAGCCTTGATGCTACTACAGACGGTATACGAGACGCAACTCGCCCGTTTCGCTTCTCGTATGAAAGCAATGGATTTATTAATACAACGTATTGATGAAGATTCCACCAATATTAAACTTTCTCAACGTCGAATTCGAAGACAGTTGGAAAATACTAAACAGTTAGAACGATTAACAGGTGTTTCATTATGGTAATACTATGAAAAATCCCAAAGGTGTAGTCATAAGTATAAAAGGACAAATTGTGGAAGTAGATTATTTAGGTAATCCGCCAGAGATCCATGATCTTTATGTATCAGGAGATGATAGAGAAATACTGCTTGAGGTATACGGCTCGGCATCGGATCGTTCGGTATATTGCATAGGATTAACATCTTTAAACACTTTATACAAAGGTGCAACAGTTACCAACACACAAAAAGCAATACAAATACCCGTTGGTCCTCAAACGCTAGGACGTGCTATGAATATCTTTGGAGAAGCTATTGATGGAGGAGAACCCTTTGACAATACTCATGTATACGATATCTACCACCAAAAACAAAAATACAATATTATTATTCCGAGTCAAATCCTGGAAACTGGAATTAAGGCTGTTGATTTTTTCACTCCATTACTTAAAGGTGGTAAAATCGGTATTTTCGGCGGTGCCGGTGTCGGAAAGACTGTGTTACTCACCGAGATCATTCATAATATTATTAGTCGCGAAAAAGATACGCACGTATCACTCTTTGCGGGTATTGGAGAACGTAGCCGAGAAGGGCAGGAGCTATATCTTGCACTTAAGGAAACAGGAGTGCTCCCGTCTGTAGTATTACTTATGGGAGAAATGAGCCGTAATCCAGCAGTTAGATTTCGTACCGTTTTTGCTGCTATCGCTTTGGCTGAATATTTCCGAGATGAAGAAAAAAAAGATGTGCTTTTTTTCGCAGACAATATGTATCGGTTTGCTCAGGCTGGTTATGAACTTGGTACCTTAATGAGCGCCATACCATCAGAAGGTGGATATCAAGCAACGCTTTCTTCAGAAGCGGCTGAGCTTCACGAACGTTTAGCTTCTACAGATACCGGTGCCATTACAGCCTTTGAGACGGTCTATGTACCCTCAGATGATATTACCGATCCAGGAGTACAAGCCATACTTCCCTACCTGGAAGGTCGTGTTGTGCTATCTCGTTTTATTTATCAAGAAGGACGTTTCCCTGCTATAGATTCACTCAGTTCATATTCGAGCGCTATGAGCCCTCAAGTCGTAGGCGAGACACATTACCAGACCTATTTAG
The DNA here is from genome assembly GCA_964590815.1 of uncultured Gammaproteobacteria bacterium. GTDB lineage: Bacteria > Patescibacteriota > Microgenomatia > UBA1406 > GWC2-37-13 > CAZMJG01. The sequence goes on from CAZPYR010000015.1 coordinate 5,809, forward strand.
AGTCTCAGAAACTCCTCAAAGAAGCTATTAAACTGGAGCGCATTGCATCGCTCTTGGGAGAATCCGAACTATCTAAAGAAAATCAAATACTGTACAAACGTGCACGAATGTTGAAAAACTATATGACACAGCCCTTTGCGACTACTTCAAATAAATCGGAAAATAAAAACACATTTGTTTCTCGCGACACAACCATTACAGATGTATCAAAAATTATTGGAGGTGAATATGATAATTACGCAGTTGAATTATTTCAGAATATTACGTCACTAAGTGATTTGCAGAAAAAATAGATACTATGACTGAGAAAAAAGAAGATCTTATATTACACGTTAGTATTCTTTCTCCAGAAGAAGTATTGTTCGAGGGAGATGTCAATTCGCTTACCTGTTTTAATAAAGAAGGTGAATTTGATATACTTCCTTTTCACAGTAACTTTATCTCACTTATATATCAATCTATAACTGTATATCCGATTAATGCTCCACCTAAAACTATCTCCATTGGATATGCACTTCTTAAATGCATATCAAATACTATTACAATCTTGACTAACGTAGATATATCATCATATAGCGAACTCCTCACAGCCAAAAACCATACAACGAAGACGAACACCAAGTAAAACTTCTTATTGTTCCTATTATTTACTCAGACTCTTTCTCTTCACCCTTTAGGTGACCATAAAAAAAGCCCTCCGTAAGGAGGGCTTGTAGGTTTCTAATATTATCTTGTTTCCGTAGGCTGTGCTTCCGGTGAAGATTCTCTAGGAAGCTCAATCTTTGGCTCCACGGCGGCTGGCGGTGGGGTTGGAAGATTTAGCTGACTATTAGCATCTTCTGTTGGTTGAGTCGCTTCTTGCTGCTGTTGTTGCTGCAAAGTCTGTGCTTCAGCCAATTTCGTTTTAAAGTCTTCAAGATCTTTTTGTGACTTCTTGAAATCTTCTGCTTGCTTAGCGGGATCTATAATACCGACGACTATCTGCATTTGCTCAACTGCTGGTTGATATAAACCTTGCTGATAGTAAGCCCAAGCTAAATTGTAGTGTGCATTTGACCAATCAGGCTTCAAAGATACAGCCTGTTCAAATAATCTTTGAGCTTCAGCATAGTTCTGGAACAGATAGAAAATACCGCCTAGATCAAGTCTCAAAGCAGGATTTCGTGGATCACGAATGATCGCCTGTTGATAGGTTGAGATTGCCCATACTGGAGCATTCTCTGCCACATTGATGATTTGTCGGTATACACTTGCTAAATTCTGCCAATTGGTAACTTTTTGAGGATTCAACGCTACGGCTGCTTTTCCTTCTTGAATAGCTGCCTGAATTGCCTGAGCAATAGTTTCACGGTCTTGATCTGTTATAGTTTCTGCAGGTTTTGCCGCTATATTATTGGCAAGCAATAAATTAGTCTGTGAGAAATTGCGTCGGAAATCTTCGTTATAGTTATTTGCCTGAACAGCCTTTGCCTGATTCTCGTACAATTTTGGCAAATTATTCTCGTTAACTGCATCAAGTGACATCTTGTAATAAAATTCCGATGTGAAATTCTTCCAAAGATAGAAACCTGTGCCGCCAATCAGTACTAGATAAATTGCAGCCATACCTACGTATACAGGGGTCAATCTACTTAGATCAATTTCATACTCATCTGCCTTTGAGTGTCTCTTTATATCCGAAGCTACAGCTGCCATGCTGAAGAAGAACATAAAGAATGAGACGACAGATGCTGGGAATAAAGCCAATATAACAATTGATGTTATAAACATAGCTTTTGATTCCAGACTTACTCTATTTATCAGTTTTGATGTTTGATAAATAAGCAATGAAAAGCCAAGTAATCCAAGCACACCCATTTCTGTAAGTACCTGTAAGATTGCTGAACGTGAAAGTGAAAAGGTATTTACCTGCCACAAAGAAGATGAATTATATCCGATCGTTCGTACTTGTGGATATAATGCTGCAAAATTATCTACACCTATTCCAAATAATGCAGTCATAGGATTCTTCAAGACTTCAACAGCTGCATACCATGACAGATTAAATGGAGGAAGTATCAATTGGGCTCCACGATTCATGACCGAGTCAATGACTGTGTAAAGAGTAAATATCATTGAAAGTACTATGAATAGTGAGACAACACCAAGAAGAACAACTGTATTCTTTTGTTCACGATGAGCACTACCTTCATTTTTAAGTCTCAACAAATATGCACCAGTGCCAACTAATGAAAATACCAAGAATGTCAATAAGTGGATTGATGTGCCTACTGTATTAAAGGTTGGATTTGCTAAAAATGACCAGTAAGCTGGTAAGTTAGCATTGCGGAAAGGTTCTACCAGCATTACCAGTGAAATCAATGACACCAACATTGCTGAAATAGAAATCAGAATTGCTGGACGAATTGATGATTTATAAAATTCGTAAGACGCATAAATATAATAAATCACCAGTGATGCAAACATCACCAGTCCATACTGAGGATTAAACACTGCATATATCTTATTGGGTGACATCAATACAATTGAAAGTACATATGCGAGCCCAATAAGAAGTAATGACTGAATTCCAGGGTGCTGTGCCCAATGAAATTTTCTAAACAAAATAAATTTGGCAAACGATACCAACAGCAATGCCATTGCTCCCGCAATGAGGAAATAAAACTTAGTATATACCACAAACTCTCTCGTAATTGGGAGAAATATGAGAGGAAACAGGAACGTTATTCCGTAAACGATAAATAACAAAGATAGGTTAAAAGGGTTCGACTTATTTTCCATAATAACGATTCTAAAGACTTTCAAAAATAATGTCAAATGATTGTTTATTTATACTTTGTTGACAATGATTTCTAAACATCTTCAAATATTAATCTTCTTATATATAGGTATTATTTAATGAGAATCCTGATTTTGGCACAACTAATAGTTTGGTCACTGAGACGAGCTGCCTCCTCAGGACATGAGATTTTTTTTATATCCGCACTATTTTCCAAAGCATATCCCACGATATCAACTTCACGATTACTCTTCTCACCATACCCAGGTATTGAAGAAACACTCACCTTATCTCCCATACTTATATTCCCATTCGTATTTACCACCAGAACTTCAATCTGGCCAATTAAACCAATAAGTGCTTGTTTTAACTTTGTGTCTTTTTTATTTCCTACAAATCCTGCTGAATCGGTGATGACTCCTATAATCGTCTCACCTTGAATCGATTTATGTATACCGCTTGAAGAAATTGACATAATATGTCCTTCAGTAGCAGAATCAACTATAGTAAAATATTCAGCAAAATCAGCTCCTGCAGTTTCATACGCTACTCCTTCATTATTAATACGAATATTCCCAACTTCCTTTCCTGCATCATCTTCTGAAGAATCAGCAAAAAACTTTATAAATGATGATTCTATTCCAGTTACCGGCGTAGATACATGTAAATTTAATACCGATAATGAATCATTATCTTCAGGGGCTAGATTTTTTAACGTCCCCACAGTTGCAAACGGCTCGACCCCTTCTGCTGTAAACAGGCTTACGGGCGTTTGAGTTCCTACAGCGAACTTCCCGTTTGTCACAATTGTATTACCAGAAGCAGATGGTTGAAAAAGAATAGATCCATTATCACCGACCGTCTTCAGAGATATCTCTGGAGACTCTATCGTGAACTTTCCTAAAACAGTCTGTAAATATGGGTCATCGTGTTTAAATATCACTCGACCATCAGAATTGATAAAGGGAATACTTTGCTTTTCAGTACCTATTGAGAGCCCCTGTAAACGAGCCGCATCACTTGAGTAACCAACCGTTGAAATCCTTTGTCTAGGTTTTAGCTCTTCTGCTGAGCCCAATTGAACGCCTAAATACAATTCCTTTCTATTTTTCAATATGTTCTCAGCAATGGGAGACATGCCGCAACTAGATCCCAACACGACTGTGAAATTTCCTGCGTAATCTGGTTCTATTCCATACTCCCCCTTACAAGCTCCAACATACAGTGCCGTTGTACTTGAAGCGGAAGTATAAATCCTAAAAATGATATCTGTTTTAGTAGATATAGGTAATCCTTTTTCATTAAGTAATAATCCTTTATATGGAAGTGTATTTATTTCTGCCGTAGACCATACACGAGAGTTCCCTGTTTCCTGTTTATAGTACTGATATTTCCAAAGCACTAGTAAAAGTGAAATTATAAGTATTGGGAAGAGTACATATAAATAATATTTTTTCAGCATTAAAAAGACGTTCGTGTATATAGGAACTGAAATATCAGACAGATGCTTTAACTCATTAAATGATCGTTCGTAATCTTTGTCATTTATGACTCCCTTATTCTTCATCCAATTGAGCCATTCTAAGATATATTGAGATTTTCTTAGCTTATCTTCGGGCGTGTGAGCTTTCCTTAATGAATTTATATAAGAATCAAATATATCCTGTGAAAAAAATTCTGATTTCATATTCTCTAATTGTACTTATATCACAGCAATAATAAAGAGTAAATATACAACAAAATAAAAACGACGCTTTAAGGCATCTCTAAGCCCTGAAACAGGAAAATCAGCTACACGCGCACTTTTCTGCTTTTACCCACGCATATCAATGCAAAGTGAAAATATTATAACTATCGTAAAATTAACCAAATACTATTCTGTAAAAGATATTGGAAAATACCTATAAAATATAGTGTTTAAGGCTTTACAATAGTACAATATAAGCTCATTACACAGACCTCGCCTAAGCCACACAGATTGACTCACATTCCAATCTCAACAAATTATTATAAGATAAAAAATGGGTATTTTTGCCATACTGGCCATTATGAAAGCATAAAACATTCACACCCTATAAGCTCCACAGCCATTGTGAACCATTTCGCAAACACGTATACGCTTATAATAAACCTGAATTAAAATGAATATAATTAAATTATTATTTATTTAGGCTTTACAAAGCCTTTAAAATAACTGTTTGCTTTTCTGTAAAAACGATATATTAAAGCTGTATAGCATTCATCTTATAGGATAGAATCTGAGTATTTTCAAAACCTTTAATAAAGGTAAGTTGTTGCCACTTTTATAAAAGAAGAGTTTTAAATGACAATTTTAGCTATCTTACAAAAATGACCATTTTTTAAAAATAGAAAATCTAATGGGGTACTAAATTCTTCGTATGTGTTTCATCAGTAATTAATATTTTTTTTGTACCAAAGGATTTCACTATGAACAAAGTTATTATATTTATTGAAAATTTATTGAGATATATAAACCTTATTTATATACAAAAATAGCATATTGGATACGTTCGGACAAAAAACTGAGTGAAGATTTGCTAATATTTTATTTTTGCCATTATAACAATATAAATATTCAAAAATTATCATTATCAGATCAATAGACGTAGTGATAAATGGATAACAAATAAGATTGACAGAATAATCCAGAGATCTATTTAGTAGTTTGCTACGTTTTCCATTTTTTTTATCTCTATTACAATGTATGTTGACAAAAAAAATATAATTTGATAATGTTGTGGGTATGGGAATCAAAGATAGACGAACGAAAATTTTGCTTTCACTTCTCCTTATGTCCAACGATCAATTTCGTTTTGTTAGCTTTGATAAAACGACTTTGTTTGTTTTTGACCTTACCTTAAACCGTAAGACACTTTCCACCTTACAGAAACTAGAAAAAGAAGGTTATATTGAAGGACAAGATGATAACAAATCAAACGAGGCACCCTCTTATCGCCTTACTGACGCAGGTTTTAAATCCATAGCTCTCAATTTCCCTGTCTTCAGATTTACACGTGAAAAATGGGATCAAGTATTTAGAATCCTTTCCTATGAAATCCCAGAAAAGAAAAGAGAGCTAAGAGATAAGTTGCGCCGTGAAGTAGCAAGTTGGGGTCTAGGGCCTTGGCATAGATCTTTTTGGCTTACCCCCCATCCTATTATACCTTCACTGAAAGAGCTTGTTTCAAAAAAGGCCGAGGAACAATATATACAAGCATTCGAATCTAAACATGCTTTTGGAGACACGGACATACTTATTGAAAAAGTATGGGGAAGATCAAAGCTTGAGAATACATATAGAAAGCTGTTTAAAAAATGGCATGAAATATTGTCCAAGGATCAGGAAAAAGATAAAAAAATGGCTATTGTTGTAAATAACTATATTGAAGTTTTGAAAACAGACCCAGGTTTACCTAAAGAATTGCTGGGAGACAAGTGGATTGGTTATGAAGCAATCAATTTATTTCGAGAAATACGGAATATACTTCTTGGTACTAAATAACCTATAAATTTATTTTCATATACTCTCCTTCATCAAGATGTTTTATTGTTATTTTGCGGCTTTTTAAAGCCTTAAATAACATTGTGCTACCTTGTGCTTTTTGCATAATAATAATATCTGGCTTGCATGCATACACTGCTTGATCGAGCGTATTTATTTCCAAAGACTTCTGCAAAACCAAGTAACTCTTTTTGCCCCGAAGACACTCATAACTACTATTATTAGATTGATTGTCTTGAATACGGATTCCCATTTTGTAACGCTTACTTAACGCATCTACCAATGAGCTTGCTGCGTTTCCTTTTATATACTCAATTGTTCTATCATAAAAGACCATACCGCGGCCAGCACACATGAGCGTATTCTTAATATTTTTAGGACGGACTATACTGTCGGTATTATGTGCGTGTATAAGTATATCTAGATATTTTTTTTCATTACAAATATATGCATAATTTGGAGAGACATATAGAAGAGATATGAAATGATAGCCAATTACAGCTACGCTAAAGAATAGGCAGAATATAAAAGTCTTTTTTGAAACTACTTCTAGCTCCATGCATCTATTATCTCAAGAAGTCCTGTGGATTCAAGAGGGTTCCATTTGATCGAATTTCAAAATGGAGATGAATTCCAGTCGATCTACCTGTAGAGCCCATAACACCGATTCTGGCACCTTTTGTTACACCCTGGCCTGGAGATACTTCAACAGAAGACAGATGCCCATATAATGTCTGATAACCGTTTCCATGATCGATAATAATATGGCATCCATATCCATAAGCAATACATCCAGCATAGCTTACAGTCCCCGTATCTGAAGCGAGTATTGGTGGATATGAAGGATTGGCTATATCTAAAGCCATATGATACCATACCGGATAGGTCGTAATAATACCCGAAGTTGGCCATATAAAAGAGGATGTTCCTTGTAATCCTGCTTGAATTTTTGCCATAAACTGAGGAGCTTGTTGCTTTGGCCGCTCTTCAATAGTCCCATCAGGCACATATAGAGTTTGCCCAGGCGTAAGTTGAAATGTATCTGGATCAGCAAAATCATTAAAGGGGAAATTTACTATATTCTGCGCATCTATATTGTACTTTTTTGCAATAGTGTAAATATTGTCACCAGATACAACTTTATGCACAATACCTGTGACAGGTGGAATATCAAGATTTTCACCCGGACGTATTGTCTCTGTCTTCATATCATTCGCCCACTTTATAGAATCTACAGAGACATTAAATTTGCTTCCAATGGAAGCTAAAGTATCTCCATCTTTAACTGCATACTGTATTACTTTATCTCGAGGTTTCGCCGAAACAACTGTAGAAAGTGAATTTTCGTATGGATCAAATGCTAATGTCGTGCTTTGATAATATGCTTGTTCATCCTGCAAGGTATTATCAAAAGGATTATTTTCTGCTATAGCGGGTCCTGCTATAAGGACAGTAATAATAAGTAGAAAAAACGACGTATTTAATAATGAACTTGAGTACTTGCCTCTCTTTACAATAAGTATGGCAACAAAAATATCCTTGGTATTCTCAAAATTTCGAGCATAGTACAGGATGCGGGAACTAAAGTAGGCTCTGAGAAATGATATAAACAAACTGAGATCTTTCATATGTCTTTGCAACAAAATTGCATTTGGCACTCAAATCACATTATTGCTTGCACGCCTGTAAGAACAGATTATCCTTCCTAAAGCGATAAATTATTTTCGATCAACCAACGTTCTGCATCTAGAGCAGCAGCAACACCCATACCTACTGCTGTGCTGGCCTGTCTATATACATGATCTACACAATCGCCTCCTGAGAAAACACCGTCAACCGAAGTCATAGTAAAATAATGATAATTGAATAGAGAAGAATCTTTGGTTACTTTATTATCTTTAGCTCTTTCTAACGCTTCCATCTGAGAAGTCACAACATACCCTTTATTATCTAAAGTAATACTTTTTTCAAATAATGAGGTGTCAGGTTTATGTCCAATTGCAACAAATACTCCGTCTAGTTGAATCTGTTTATCTCCGTCTACAGGATTTTTTAAAATAATACCCTCTACTTTTTGCTCACCAATTATTTCTTCTATCTGATTATTAAGAATAATTTTAATTTTCTTATTTGCAAAAACTCTTTCCTGCATTATTTTTGAGGCTCTGAATCCTTCACGTCGGTGAATTAGATATACGGTATTAGCAAACTTCGTGAGGGTCTGCGCTTCTTCCATTGCTGTATCTCCGCCACCTACTATAGCGACATTCTTATTCTTAAAAAAGAAACCATCACAAGTAGCGCACGCTGATACTCCCCGGCCTCGCAGCTTTTTTTCTGATTCCAAACCCAGCCACATAGCTTGCGCACCCGTTGAAATGATTACACTTTGTGATTGAACACTCGTCTTTGAATAGCTTATTGTAAAAGGTCTTTTTGAAAAATCAACCGACGTCACATTTGAATCAATTATCTCAGTACCAAAGGCTTTTGCCTGATTTCTAAACGTCTCCACAAGTTGAGGCCCTAGGATATCCCGATAACCTGGATAATTTTCTACTTCAGAAGTGAGCATAAGTTGTCCTCCTGGAGGAGATCCTGCAAACACAAGTGGTTGTAAGCCCGCACGAGAGGCATATATAGCTGCACTTAAGCCAGCTGGTCCACCGCCAATGATAATAAGATTCCGAATTGAACTCATATATTTTTTAAAACGATTAATGGCAACAAGTACAAAATGAGTATATATCTATGACTATAAATTGATTGCTTGTTCTATAATCTTTTCTACTTCCTTTTTCTTTTCAGACGGTAGCATATCTGCAAGATATAACAATATAATCTCACGGGTAAGTCCATCAATTGCTTTTTTTACTGCAGATACTTGCTGCAACACTGAAGTACTGTCACGTTGTTCCTTTACCATTTTTTGTATACCTCGCATCTGCCCCAGTATACGACTTATACGTTTATCTAGTGATTCCATATGTTAAATGTATCACATTTCTGCATGAAAGTTGAAGGATCTGAGAGTCAGTACTTCCTAAAGTTGTGTCTGACTCGAAACCCAACATTCTTGCAATGTCATACTATCAACCTTTATGAAGTGATTCCAGAAATTCCTTATTACTCTTTGTTTTAGGCAATTTATCAATAAGAGCGATAAGTCCTTCTTCCGGTGTACGTAAAGCCATCATGCGTCGAAGAGTAGTAACTCTCTTCAGAGTTTCCTTATCCATAAGGAGCTCTTCATGACGAGTACCAGACTTGGATATATCTACAGCTGGATAGATTCTCTTCTCGGCAAATTTGCGATCCAGATGGATCTCCATATTGCCGGTACCTTTCAATTCTTCATATATAAGATCATCCATTCTCGATTCCGTACCTACTAGTGCTGTACCGATGATTGTCAGACTTCCACCTTCTTCACAGTTGCGTGCAGCTCCAAGAAACTTTTTGGCTGGATATAAAGCCTGAGGATCAAAACCTCCCGAAAGAGTTCGTCCTGAGTTATTAATTGAAAGATTAAAAGCTCGTGCAAGTCGAGTAATAGAATCTAAAAGTATCACGACATTTTTTCCCATTTCAACGAGTCTTTTAGCTCTTTCTAGAGCCAAATTTGCCACTTTTGTTTGTTGACGTGGTGTCTCGTCAAAGTGCGAAGCTGCGACTTCACCTTTAATAAATCTTTTTATCTCTGTTACTTCTTCTGGCCTCTCGCCAATAAGGATAGCAATCATATGCACATCCTCATGATTTTTACCAATTGCTTCAGCAATTTCTTTCAGAAACGTTGTTTTCCCTGCTTTAGGCTGTGAGACAACTAAAGCTCGCTGACCAAACCCAATAGGTGAAATCAAATCAATAATACGGGTAGTCATTACATCTTGCTCTGTTTCTAGAACAATTTGTTTTTGAGGATGCAAAGAAGTAAGTTCATCAAACTTATTGCGTTCCCGACTCTGATCTTCGGTTATTTCTACACCATTAATTTTTTTAATCAATAATAGACTATGAAAGCGCTCACCATCTTTAGGTGGACGCGCCAAGCCTTCTACTTCATCGCCACGACGAAGCCAAAAACGGCGAATCTGTGAGGTTGAGACATAAATATCCTCGTTGGGGTTGATGGTATAATCTTTTCTTAAAAAACCATAACCACCATACGTAACATCGAGTACTCCTTTTGCTTGGTAACTTGTTTTTAAATCTTCTTTAAGCTTGTCACTAATGACTTCTCCAGAATTTGGTTGCGTAGCTTGTGGCTTTTCAGCTTGAGGTTCGGTTGGTAATATCTCGATAGGTTTTTCCTCGTATGTATCGAGCATTGAAGAAACATCTATGGATTCAGCATCCTGTTGCAGATCTTCGTTCTTAGAAGATGACATAATGGATTAGTAAATTATAATAATAGTTTGGGGCCAAATTGAATTTGAATAATAATCTTGGAAGACAAAAAGAAAGTATGATACCTAATGACTTTCAATTATAGAATGACTTTTTCTATTTTGCAAGTAGATTTTATAAAGATAAAAAAAATCCTCTGCATGAAACTCCTCGTGAATCTTTTTTTCTTGCGAAAATGGGTGGGCGAGCCTTTAAGACCTTATCTGCAAGGACTACACTTTATACCTCTGTTTGTGCAGAGTTACCCTCAAAGATTCTTGTACAAAAAAGATTTCAATTTGTCGTTTCATTTAGAGGACTAAAAACAATATACATCCAAAATAAATAAATGTCAAGATGTATGATAGGCTCTTACCTATTATTGTCATATCTGTATGATATACTCAACGATATATGAAAAAAGGTCCACTTTTTCTACTTTTGTTCTTGCTTCTTTTATGTATGTTTATACTTGGTTTACAATACGGCAAACGTATTGAGATAGCAAATAAGGCTATCTCCATTTCCCCTACTATTTCTCCCTCTTCCAAAGCCACAAAAGAATCCTCTTTTACCTTTTCTTCATATTCCCATGCAGGTTGCGGGATTTCATTTACTAAACCATCCCCTTTCAAAGCCACAAAGGATTCATCCGTTTCTGCAACGCTTGAATATAATAATCAAATTATTTCTTTTGAATGTCCACAAAAACAAGTTAATCAGCTAGAAAAATCCGACAAAACGACAGCTACTACATCTGTTACTTTAAATGATAAGAAGATTGAGGCTATACAAGAAGGCAATAATATACGTTTTAGTGAAAATCACCCTTATAGAAAAACGCCAGTAATATTCAGTGTTGATAATAATTTACTTCCTCTCATAGAATCTTCATTAAAATTTACTAAATAAGTAATACAAATTGTATAATAATCGCAATTATTTATTAATAATATGAAAATAGCCTTTTTTGGTTCACCACAGATAGCTGCCGATTTATTGACTGAGTTACTAAAGGAGAATACACTTCAGATTACTCTTATCATCACTCAGCCAGATAAACCTGCAGGAAAAAAATTAGAGCTTACTCCGACGCCGGTGAAAACAGTAGGATTAGAACATAAAATAGATATATTTGATAGAAATATTCAGGATAAGGCTGTCCTTCAAGACTTAGAAACTCTCTGTATAAAAGAAAATTTCGACCTAGGAATTTTATATGCATATGGAGCTTTAATACCAGAAAAAATAATTGATTTATTTAGACAGGGCATCTGGAATGTACATCCGTCTCTCCTACCTCTCTATCGAGGACCTTCGCCGACTGCTTATCCGTTGCTTCTAGGAGACCCGAGTACAGGAGTTACCATTATGAAGCTGGTAAAGAAACTAGATGCTGGTCCGATCATTGCTCAAAAAGAAATGAACATTGATAAAGATATCAACCGTGACCTATTAGAAAAACAGTTAACATCAGAAGCTGTGCAAGTATTAGTAGAAAAATGCTCCTTAGTGTCAACAGGGGTTTTTGCAACAACCCATGAGCAGGATAGTACAAAATCAACCTATACACGGCTTTTAAATAAGGAGGACGGGTATATATCCCCTGAATTAATTCGACAAGCCCTAAGAGAAGATAAGGAGAAATCATATAATTACCCCACTCTCATACAAGAATATATGACAAAGTATGATATAAAAAAAAGATTTGTACCGAGTGAAATTATTTACAATATGTTTCGTGCGCTGAGTCCATGGCCGGGAATTTGGACAACTGTCAAAACTAAAGACGGTTCAAAAAGATTGAAGCTAAATAAACTAGTCTACCTGGATAATAAGCTTCAAATTTTGACAGTACAACTTGAAGGAAAAAAAGAAGTAGACTTTAAAACCTTCGATAAAGCCTATAACTTTACCTTCTCATTCTGATATTCTGGCAGCCATATGCCCTAAGTTTAATAAAAAAACTCATAGTAATTATACCTTGATAGAACTTATAAAATAAATTTATGCATATTACCTCTAAATCCCACGTAATTAAAAAACATCCTCCTTTCGGTATCCACTATATATGAAGTTACTGATCTAATAGTGTTTTATCGTAAATAAACAAAGTATTTATTTGTCAAAAAATACTACGTACTTTTGCTATCACAACAGGATAGAGAGTTCTATTTCAATACTAGCAATCATTTACTTTAACCGCTATTTCAAGCTTAACCCTAACAAACCTATTTAGTTATCTAGCTATACTATATTGTGTTTGCGCCTCTACAAAGCCTTTTTTGTTAAAATCGCCTAAATAAGACATTATATTTGGAAAAAGAGGATCTATATCACTTAGATAAAATTAGTCGCTCTAATGACGATTTTTTAGATAGGTTTTTAAAGTCTTATTTATTTAAACCCCAAACTCCTTCCATAGCACATAAAATCATATTTCTTACAAATGAGATTCGTAAATATATTCCCATAGTTCCACCAGTAAGACATTAACAATATGATGCTATATGAAAACAGTGTAGCTAAAAAGCAAAGATACTCAACTACCTCACCTAACTAATACCACATAAATATCCAGCATTCCAGACATCAAACGTCGCTCATAAGCGACGGCCTCACAGAACCTCATACTATACCCCTGTACCCTACCACCCTGTTTATTTCCCGCAAGTTAGTAAATACTTATAAACAAATTATCCACAAATTTAACATATCCATCCACTTAACCTCACTTTCAACATCTAGTATAAAAAGCATCCCAAAACAGCCAATTTAAGTAGGTTTATAAAAAATGAAGGTATAAGATGAAGTTAAAACTGAGCTACGGAGATATCTTGTTTCTCGTTTATCTTTACCGAATAAATAGGGAGCTTAGGATCAATGAAACGTACTGTTTCATACAAATGCACTTCGGTCGTTTCTGATAAAACTTCATATAAATAATCTGCATCAAGGTTATCGTACAGCTGCACGCACTTATTCTCAATAAGTTTCTGCGCCAATAACTTATGTCTTTCATCTACAAGAGTTTTATGCAGCACCAATATACGAGATTCAAGTGATCCTTCCATTGTCTCAAAGGAATATTGGGGATAGAGGCCTTGTGACGATTCAAGTATCAATAGCGCGTGTTCGTGTACGTATCTGCGTTGTGTTGGTATCTCGAATTCAGGCACAAAACTTTTTATTATTCTTAAAAAGCTATCTAAAAATGTAGGATCAAGGTTATAGGAGGCTGTATCTTCAAATATATGTCTTAAATAGGGACATGTTTTGAGTTCAGTCTTAGCAGTTTCTGAAGTTAAATGCTTATTTCCACCTATTAGCTGAAAGAGCTCGTCAGCGGCCTTATTCAGGTCAATTTCAAATCCGTAGTTCTGTGCTGTTGAAAGTAAAATAGCAAGCTCACCGAGATCGCCACCAGGTAAAGACAATGCCGGGAGGTCTGAAGTATTTTTGAACTCACCTAAAAAACAACGACCGAGCAATTTTGGTTCACTGACAGGATACTGATTTTCTTTTGCTATCTCGTAAACTTGATCCTTACTCAAATATCCGCTTAACATATTTCACATTATAATACAGATCGTTTATAAAAAGTAAGTAATATTTACTAAGTATCACTACTAACAATAATATTATGAGTATAAACTTCATTTTGTTTGTTTTTTGCAGCTTATCTGTTTTTAAAGCTTTACGCAAACATATATCGATTGTATTTAGTTGAACAATGAGTGAATTACAAGCCTTTAGGTGCCTAAGCTGACAAGTATGGAATGATATATTTAGATATTAAAAACATTATTCAGACCTATTTTTTAGCATGCACCCTATAACTACTGTCCTATCAGTCTAACTAAAAACACACTTCACTTTTACCTTTTTCTTCTTCCCACCTACCGCTTTACCTGCTATAATCGGCTACATATGCAGATCAAAATCAAGCGAATAGACTCAACCCTTCCACTTCCCCAGTATCAGACAGCAGGTGCTGTCGCATTTGACTTATATGCCCGTGAAACTGTGGTTATAAATCCATGGAAACCGACTATTATACCTGCCAATGTCATCATAGAAGTTCCCGAGGGATTTTTTCTAATGCTTGCCAGTCGTAGTTCAACCCCTATCAAAAAAAATCTCATGGTTGCAAACGGCATAGGAGTTATCGATCAGGACTACCATGGAGACAAAGATGAAATAGGAGTACAAGTGTTAAATTTTTCTAAAGATGATGTCACTATTGAAAAAGGTGAACGGATAGCCCAAGCATTACTCGTACAAATAGCAAAAGTTGTTGAGTTTAAGGAAGTTGAAAGTATTAAAAAAGAGTCACGTGGGGGGTTTGGATCAACGGGAAGCAAATAACTATGAATACGAGCGAACAACAATATCTAGATTTGCTCAAAGACATCATGGAAAACGGTGTCTATAAAGATGATCGTACCGGCACAGGTACCTACAGTGTCTTTGGTCGTCAAATGAGATTTGATCTTTCTCAGGGATTTCCCCTACTTACCACAAAAAAAGTGTATCTTCGTGGAATTATCCATGAACTTTTGTGGTTTTTAAAGGGAGAATCAAATATTAAGTATCTTGTGGATAATGATGTTCATATCTGGGATGACTGGCCTTATCGTTTTTATAAAAAGACACGAGAAGCAGAAGGAAATGAGATACTTTCTCAAAAAGATTTCATACAAAAAATAAAAGACGATAAAAAATTTGCACAAAAATGGGGAAATCTCGGACCCGTGTATGGCGTACAATGGCGTCACTGGCAAACGGCAGATGGTCATGAAGTTGATCAGATAGCAAATCTCATAGCTCAAATCCAAACAAATCCTGATAGCCGTCGTCTTATTGTAAGTGCCTGGAATGCTGGAGATATCGAAGAAATGGCAAAAGCAGGACTCCCACCCTGTCATACTCTTTTTCAATTTTATGTGGTTGAAGGAAAACTTTCCTGCCAATTGTATCAACGAAGTGCAGATATGTTTTTGGGAGTCCCCTTCAATATCGCCTCATACGCTCTTCTCACTATGATAGTAGCTCACGTCACCGGGCTTGAGACCGGTGATTTTGTGCATACTTTTGGCGATGCTCATATATATAAAAATCATATTGAGCAAGTGAAAGAGCAGTTATCTCGAGAGACAAGAGCTCTACCTACTATAAAAATACGTCCGAACGTGAATAATATATTCGAGTTTTCTTTTGACGATTTTGTCCTTGATGGATACGACCCACACCCGGCTATAAAAGCACCCGTAGCAGTGTGAGCTTAAAATGATACGTCATATATACACATTTCTATGATAAATCGATACTAAATACATCACTTTTTTTGTACTAATAATGTATACTACCAACCCTAAATCTAGGACTCCAATAATCAGTATTATCGCTGCGTTAGCAGAAAAAAATAATGCAATTGGAAAAAATAATAAACTTCTCTGGCAAATCCCCGAAGATTTAACGCGATTCAAGACAATTACATCTGGACACCCGATCATCATGGGTAGGAAAACCTACGACTCCATCGGAAGGCCACTTCCTAATAGGCTCAATATTGTCGTATCCCGTAATCCACATCTTGTTATACCCGGATGCACAGTCGTTACTTCTCTTGAAGAGGGCTTAAAAAAAGCGACAGAGATTGATGAAAAGGAAATATTCATCATTGGTGGTGCCGAGATTTATAAAAAAGGTATCCTAGTAGCAGACCGCCTATATCTCACCCTTGTACAGGGCGATTTTGAGGGTGATGCATTTTTCCCTGATTACACGGCCTTCAAGACGATGATAAACGAAGAAAAGCGCTCTGCAAAAGGCCATGCATACACTTTCATCACTCTTACAAGATAAGTGTCAGTTTTTTTGACATAACAGAATCGCTATTAAATAGGAGACACTTCTGCAAAACTATCTGTCAGTTTTTTTGACATATTTGTTTATTTGTATTATTCTCCCTTATCTATTATCTTTTATCTAGAATGTATTGATAGATGCTGCTACAATGAGCATATATGAACCCGCTTGCGTATGTCCTAGACCCAACTACTACCGATCAGCTCAGTGCTGTACGTGGTGTTGGTAGATATATGCAGACCTTACAAGATAGCTTTGGGCACATGCAAAGCGAGCAGTACGATGCGGCAACTGGTCTTCAAAACGCTGTGTTTGCCTTTACCAACGATTACCGAACAATACCTCCAGACGGGATTCTTATAAATCCTTTTTATAATATATTCCAAAAGCCCCTCAAGTATAGCCGCTTAGCACGGCGCCAAATCACGGTTGTACATGATGTTATCCCGCTCAAATATAAAAACAACTTTCCCGTAGGATGGAAGGGTACGTTTTTTAAATATGTGAATAAATGGCTCCTCAAATACTCAGATCTCATTGTCACAGATTCTGAGGCAAGCAAAAAAGACATCATGTTTTACCTCAAAATTCCCGAAAAGAAGATACGTATTATCTACCCTACGGTACCTAAAATTTTTTTGCCTCACCTAGACACTCATAAAGAATCCTTAGCTCACCATCACCCTTTTCATACAGAAGCAGATCATACCGTGCCCGAATACAGTGAGCTTCCCACCCGAGCTGCAGGTGTGGAGCATATCATAGGTCCAATACGAGATTTCATACTGTATGTGGGAGATGCTTCTTGGAATAAAAATTTGCCCACTTTGGCCCAAGCTATACAAAAAGTGAATATTCCTTTGGTCTGTGTGGGTAATATTTTTGCAAATAGGGATGCAATTCTCAAAAATCGCCCACATCCATGGCAACTGTCACTTTATTCTTTTCTCAAAATGACATATAACAATCCCCTTTTTATTTTCCCAGGCTTTGTACCTGATATCGACCTCATGCTCCTATATAAACATGCCCGAATGAACGTGCTTCCCTCGCTTGATGAAGGCTTTGGCCTTCCCTATATTGAGGCCGGCTACATGAGCACTCCTTCCGTGCTAGCCGATATACCGGTGTTTCATGAAGTAGCAAAAGGCGCTGGTATTTTTGCAAATCCTCATGACCCCGCAAACATAGCTCAGAAGATCAGTGAGCTCTATTTCGACAATGTGAAACAAGAGAAAATGAGTATAGAAGTATTTGACCGAGCTCAACAATTTGACCCATCGCGCTTTACGCAAGGATGGATTAGTGCAGTACACAGTATTTTATAACCTATGGATTGGCTCATGTTTACTATTATCGGCGTCTCCTACATCGTCATGATGCATATGATGGTGGGAGTTGAAAAGAATTTTACCTATTGGCTCCATATTTGGTGCTTTGGCTTTGGTGCCTTTATCGGATGGTATATGGACTCACACATGGTTGGGCTTGTTGTAGCGATCTGTTTTCATATGTTACTCACCAGTAGCGCCTTCGGCTAGCGGCGTATTATATCGGGTCGCCCCATACCATGCAAGATCAAACCATGCTTTCATTGTCTGGGCAATCTGCGGGTGATTTATCACGACCCCAATGAGTGCATCACCCTTTTTAAAGTTTATAAAAGCAACTTTATCCCCATATATATCTACTTCATGCGTAAAAGGGAACTCGGCAGATGGTACTATAATCGTGCTACGAGCCTCTTTTTCGTCTTTTTTGGCGTATTCGCGTGCCCAAGAGCCTGTAGAGGCTATAACGTGGGCGTGTATCCCGGCTTTGGCTCGTTTTTTGGTATACACGGTGGTGAGCCACTTGAATAAATGAGGCTCCACTTCTGCAGTGGTAAGCACA
>CAZPYR010000015.1:24273-24668 GCA_964590815.1 uncultured Gammaproteobacteria bacterium
AGTGTGTCCTCATATATCTCTTTTATACCTTTTATACCTTCAAAGGTACTAACAACAGGTTTTTCGACAGCCAGCACAAATGACGACATAAGATCTGGCATAATAGTCTGGATATCACCTTTAGCGCGCTCCTGAGCTCGTATTTGTTGCTCGGCCAGAGCTAAAAGTTTATCGGGAGGCTCTGGTTTGAAATGTATTTTTTTATGGATATCCTGCGTGGTGACAAGTCCTTTTTCTTCCAAGGAATATAATGATTTATATACTGTGGCTCGTTTTAGACCAGTAATTGCAATGATATCGCCTCCAATCATCTCTCCTTTTTGCAAAAGAAGCTCATAAATTTCAGATTCTTTCTGGGTTAGTCCAATGCGTGTGAGTATGGGTAGTGACATATC
>CAZPYR010000016.1:0-21444 GCA_964590815.1 uncultured Gammaproteobacteria bacterium
AATAGTTGCATCTACCTGTTGCTTTGTGAGGATGTCTACAGTTTTAAGCGGCTTATATAACGTAGATATAGGTTTGTGATAAACACGGACAATAAGAGGTTCACCATTGGTCATGCCACCTTCCACTCCTCCTGATCTGTTGGTATTGCGAAAATATCCTTTTTCTTCCGAATAAAAAATTTCATCATGGATTTCTGATCCATACTCACTTGCATTTGCAACACCCGATCCTATCTCAACTGCTTTCACAGAGGGTATACTCATGAGTGCTTGCGCAAGCTGTCCATCTATTTTACGATCCCAGTGTACATAGCTCCCGAGTCCCACGGGTACTCCTGTAGCCCACGTTTCGACAACTCCTCCAAGTGTGTTCATTTCCTTTCGGGCTTTCTCAATTTCTTGCTTCATTATTTGTGAAGTTTCTGAATCTATGCAACGGATTTCTGGATCCTCATGGTATATCTTTTTTATATCTTCAAATGTATATTCTTTTTCCAGTTTAATCGCCCCAATTTGTATTGTATGACTAGCTATTTCAATATTGAAAAGAGCCAAATACTGTTTAAAAATTGCTCCGGCCGCAACGCGCGCCGCTGTTTCACGTGCTGAGGCGCGCTCCAATACATTGCGTACATCATCAAAGCCATACTTCAGTACGCCAGTCAAATCTGCATGGCCCGGACGAGGCTGTGTGACCCGAAGTGACTTGATAAATTCGTCTTCCTGCGGATCCACACTCATTTTATCCCCCCAATTTTTTGCATCTTTATTCCAAATGATCATAGATATTGGGCTTCCCAATGTTTTGCCAAAACGAACACCCGAAATAATCTCAACTTCATCATTTTCAATCATCATACGACCACCGCTGCCCGATCCCTTCATCCGCTTTTGCATCTCATGTGAGATATACTCTTGAGATATAGGCACGCCCGCGGGCATACCCTCAACAATAACGACGAGACCTTTTCCATGTGATTCCCCAGCTGTCAGAAAACGTAACATATATTTTTAATTACAATTAATAATAAATTATCTCAATAACGAACTAGGTATCACGAGATGGGGCCCAATACAACAATCGTGCTTGCCACGATTTTTATGGGGCTATCGAGTGACAGAATCTAGTTCGCATATTTCGATATAAAATCCTGAAGCAAATTCAGGATGACAATGAGTTGTAAATATTCTTTAACTTATCAAGTTCTATTTGCCCTGGCGCTGATTCTCCATATTCACTTGCAGCAAATGTCAGATAACTCCCAAGGAGCGGCCCCAAGATACGTGTCATCCGCCCTTTTTCTCCCATCCCAATCACTATCCGTTCCTCAGTGTGTGGCTTATTGGTGAGCAATCTATATAGTTTAGTAACTTCATATTCATTATTTACCATTGTTGCTAATTTTAAAATATCAGGCTTGAACTGATTCATATCATAGATAATTTTTTGCATATCCCAATAACTAGGAGTTTCTTTAAAATTATGATACGAAACTATAATTTTTGTTTTATCATCACGTATAAAATTACAAGTCTGCATAGTTGAAAGTTCAATATCAACATATTCAAACATTCCAATTGCTTTTTGTAATAATTGCACTCTCATTTCTTCTGTACCTGTGTATTCTCCTCCTTCATCTCCTCGGCGACAAGTGAAAATAGCTTTTTTATGAACAATTTTTCTCAGTTCACCCAAAAACTCAATGTCCAACCCCCCCAGCGTATCTACTCTGAGTTCTACAAAGTCAGCAATTTTCTGGATTTTTTGCATATTTGATACAAATTCATTTTTTGTTTTGCCTGTTACTGGTACACACATGCGTATATCCATAAAATTATTTATTAATCCCTCGTCATTTGTAATTAGTAATTCGTAATTTCTCCAGTAAAACTTTTCTCATGACTCCTGTAGGCGCCGGATGCCCTGTATAAAGCTCAAACTGCGCAGTGCCTTGGTGAAGGAGCATTTCGGTACCATGTATCACCGCAGCGCCCTGTTCGCGTGCTTCTCTAAGGAGCTTGGTTTCATGTGGTTTGTAGACCGCATCAAATACTATCTGCTTTGAGTGTATATATTCTTTTGGGATAGGTGTTTCATCGGATAGTTCTCCCATTCCTATATTGGTGGCATTGATGATGATGTCGTATGTTTTTATTTCTTCCGGAACTAAACCAAGTGATTGTGCCTTTACGTGTGAGCCTATCTCCTGTGCAAGTTCTAGCGCTTTTTCAAGAGTTCTATTAAAAATAGTAAGAGCGGCGCCTTTTGTCACCACACCATATGCCATAGCCCGGGAAGCCCCGCCCGCACCAATAATAGCTACCTTTTTATGCTCCAATGAGATCATAGCCTCTAGCGGCTTTATCGTACCAAGCCAATCTGTGTTATACCCTTTGAGCAAACCGTTTTCATTTACTACCGTATTGACTGCCCCAATTTTTTCTGCAATCGGATCTATCTCATCAATATATTTCATCACTTCCACTTTATGTGGAATTGTGCATGTCAGTCCTCGGATACCCATTGCACGTACTGCAGCGACTACTGTAGACAACTCAGCAGGCTTGACATGTGCTGCTGTAAAGACAAACTGATCTGCAATATGAAGTGCTTCATATGCAGCATTATGCATCGCGGGAGATAGTGAGTGATCTACCGGGTCACCGACTATGATACACATCTGAGTTTTTGCGGTAATATATGACATATTATTTTTTTAAAAAATCTGTAATTTCAAGCACAATGTCTACTATAGATTTATTATCCGTCAAGACTTCAATATCCGCATAACGCTTATACAAGGGAAGCCTAAAATCATATAATTGTCGCGCTTCCTCGATATTTTGAAATAAAGGTCTGGGTGTTTTGTCTTGCTCAATGCGTTTTTGGAGCGTTTCAAATGAGGTGTTGAGAAAAATGATTTTTCCATTATTGTCTTTAAGATAATCAATAATTATTTTATTGAGCACGACTCCCCCTCCTGTAGAAATAACAGTGTTTTGTATGTCACGCCAGTCTTTTGCTATTTCAATTTCAGACTCCCTCAACAATAGTTCTCCTCCTTTTTCAAAAAGCTCTGACATATTTTGGCAGCCATGCGACTGCAAAATCCAATCCATTTCAATCATATTGAAAGTCAGTGCTTTAGCCAATGCTTGCCCAATAGTAGTCTTGCCTGATCCCATATATCCAATGAGTGCTATTTTCATATAATCTTTGTTTGTATACCAATTGTTTCTAATGTTTGCCAAAAAGTCGGAAAGGTCTTTTCCACTACATGTGGATTACGTATCTGCATGCCCGAAAGCTTACTTCCAGCGACTGCAAAACTCATAGCCATACGATGATCACCATATGTATCAATCGCGGCAGACAGAGGGTTTCCACCATAAACGATGAGCGTATCTTCATTGGGCGACTCCGTTTTTATACCCATTTTACCCAGTTCATTCTGTACCGCTTTCACCCGCTCGGTCTCTTTTACTCTGAGTGAACGTACACCTGTCATAGTAGTTTTGCCCTCTGCAAAAGCAGCCAGTACTGCGAGTGTCTGTGCTTGGTCCGGACATTGTTCCATATCTACCGTTATTGGTTTAACGCCACAACCTTCTATCCGTACAGCATTTTCGATATAGTCAATTTTATTGCCCATTTTTTCAAGAATTTTGACAAATTGTCTATCTCCTTGCGCTGAATGAGGATTAAGATTTTGCAAAGTGAGAGTGGTTTTATTTAATGCAGCAATAGCAAAAAAGTATCCAGCACCCGAATAATCGCCTTCTACAACATATTCTTTCATAGAATATGTTTGTTTTGAGGGTATAGTATATCGTTGGTAATTTTGATTCTCTACCGTTACGCCCCAGTCTCTCATCATTTCAATAGTCATATCAATATATGATTTTGAAATTTGATTCCCTTCAACATCAATGGTTAAACCATTTACATAGGGCGCGATCATGAGCAGTGCTGAAAAATATTGACTGCTTACATCACCATGTAGAGTTGTGTGTGCATGTGCAAACCCAGAAGAACGAATGATATAAGGCGGAAATCCATTTGGACCCAAATATTCTATATCTGCTCCCAAGTGTTTTAAACCATCGACGAGCACACCAATGGGTCGTTTATTCAGGCCTTCCAGTCCTTCTATTTTTTTAGTGCCTGGCACAAGCGCCGCAAGGGCCGTGATAAAACGTATAGTAGTGCCGGAGATTCTGGCATTCAACACATATTCTTTTTCTTTTACATCCCGAATATCTCCGAGTACATGTATTTCCTGAGACTTTTTTTCTATGCCGATTCCAAGTTGACTAAGACAACTCAGCATTGCCTCTGTATCATCACTTTCAAGCGGATTGCGAATGATGACTTGGTGTGGTGTGAGGGCAGCCATGATAAGGGCTCTATTGGTATAGCTTTTTGAGCCTGGCATAAGAACCGCGCTTTCATGTAGAGAATTAGGTGTGATGATTTCGCGTGTTTCCATAGGTTAAGTCAGGATATAAGCTACACCTTCTTTAGCAAACTTTTCATTCACGACTATATTAAACTCTGCCTTCCCGATCCCCGAGAGCAATGTCCACTTTACACTTCCCTTTTCTGTTTTTTTATCGGTATGAAGCATCTGGATGATATGATCAAGTGGTATCGCGGTCTTAAATCGAGTAGGCAATCCAGCATTGTTGATACTTTTTTCAACCTCATCAAACTCATCTTCGCTCAACATACCTTCACATTTAGAGATATAGGCTTCTGCAATCATACCTATTGCTACAGCCTCCCCATGAAAAAGCGGCTGATTCGTTTCTAAACTCAAGGATTCAAGCACATGTCCCACGGTGTGTCCAAAATTTAATATTTTTCGAATGCCTTTCTCATGCGGATCTTGCTGTACAATATCCGCCTTAATCTGTACTGAACCGCCAATGATTTCCTTGAGTTCCTCCGGCGAATACATTGTCGGTTTCTTTTGAGATATTCTATTATAGTATGACCTATCCTGTATGAGTCCATGTTTTATCACTTCAGCAAATCCTTGTATATATGCTCGTTCTGGCATCGTTTTTAGTGTATCTACATCTATGAGTATGGCTTCAGGAGAAGCAAAAACGCCGATATAATTTTTAAGATTCTCAAAATTGATCCCGGTTTTTCCCCCCACGCTCGCGTCCACCATAGATTCAAGAGTCGTGGGGATTGTCAAAAAAGGAATACCGCGCAAAAATGTCGAAGCTATAAAACCGCCCATATCACTCACAACTCCACCACCCAAATTGATCAAAAGTGTCCTTCTATCTGCTTTTGACTTTACCAGTGCTTTGTATGCGGTTTCTACCGTCGACATATTCTTGTTTTTCTCCCCAGCCTCAAATATACATTGGGATATGGATATATTATCGAGTTGATTACTCAAAACATCTTGTAATTTCTGCGCATACAATGGAGCGACATTGGTATCGGTACATATAAATATCGAAGAATATCGCTCAAAATCGACATATTCCGCAATCTGATCAAGGATATTGGCACCAATAATGACTGGATACTGCTTTGGATAACCTGGTATACGTATATCTATTTTTTTCATATTTAACATGCCTTAACTATATAATTTACCCTTTTCATATGCCCCCACTCTTCGGCATTCAAGAGTCGTTTCCTTCATCATATCATCAAAAGGCTGAATCAACTGTTCTTCTATTTCAATATCAATCCAGAAACCATATTCCCAATGAGTTCCGGGCAATGGCCTTGATTCAATCTTGGTGAGGTTGCCCTTCAGTTTGGCCATTTTATCGAGCACCATAACCAAACTCCCTGGCTCGTGTTTTACTTTAAAAATATATGTGACTTTATTGATAGTTTTTGATAAAGCGGCACTTCCCGGCTTTGCTATAAAAACCCATCGGGTCATATTGTTTGGGACATTGGCAATATCCTTATTTAGTATAACCAGATTTTTATCCTCAAATGATTCTATATTTGCAATAGCTGCCGTATCTTGACTATTGTCTTTGAGTACTTTATGTACAGCAGCCGACGTACTGAGGGTTTCTAAAGGTATAAGTTTATGCTTTGCAATATACTCCGCACATTGGGCAAGTGCCTGTGGATGAGAGTATACCTTTTTTATTTCTTGTTCATTTGATGATGAGGTACCCAACAGTTGCAACGCGATATACATACTTGCTTCACCCACAATGCAAACATCAGTATTATAAAGTAGATCGACAGTCTGATGTACCGAACTACTTATAGAATTCTCTATAGCTAGTGCACCGATACTTTGTGAATCTTGCTGTACGAGGCGGATGACATCAAAAAAAGAATCACAGGCGATAAAGTGAGCATCCTTTGCAAAAACTTTTTGCGCCAATATATGACTATATGAACCTTTAGGTCCTAAATAATAGATTTTCATGTGAGTATATTATGAGCAATCTGCTCAACTGATGATTGTATTTTTTTATATTGATCTTTACAGTACGGATTATATTTATACATATCTCGTAACAGGGCCAAGGTATCTGTTTGCACAAATTCTAAAAAATTATGCAGTACTGAAACTGATGCCGTATCGATTGGTGTTTTTTCTATACTTATTTTTTTTAATACTGATGCAATAAATTGTGAGGTGAAATGAAATTGGGCAGCATATTTATCATGATTATCGGACGACATTTCGATCACCTCAACTCCCTGTCTACTGAATGGTTCTACGATACTGCTCAAATCACTTTTACTTATGCGTATTGGATCTACGACCATTTTTAAATTTTGTAAAGAGCCCTTTGTTTGCTCAAGAGTCCCCGGCCCAAACATCGGATGAGATCCCACAATCTGCACATGATTCGGCAAATACTTCAGCATCATTTGTTTGGGTGCTATTTTGACCGAACACACATCCATGACGATATGGTCGCCTGTAAGTTGCGTGCTTATACTTTTTATCACCTCTTCAAATACCCCTATTGGCACTGCTGGAATTATAAGATCAGCTTTTGCGGCGGCGGTTATATCTCGTTTTGTACAATATATAGAACTACCTGTAAAAATTTTCGGCAATATTGCTTCCAGTGTCTTTCCAAAGCGACCATATCCAATCACTGCAATTGTAGAAATACTCATTTGCTTTTACGTTTTTCAATTCGTAACGCTTCAGTATGAATGATCTCCCATATTCTTTTGATTAGTTTTTCAGAAATTTGTAGTTTTTTTGCCCACTCAAGACGAGTAGACAGTACTTCCTGCCATCGAGCTTCGTCCAGAGGCTCTATTTTGTTGATCTTCTTAAAAACGCCCACATTTTCAACTACCACCATGCGCTCATGCAAAAGAGTTATTAGTTGCCGATCTATATCATCTATTTGTTTTCTGTATTTATCTAGTGGCATAGTATTCTATTAAATTATAAGAGTGCGAAAGGTAGCAATTTCTTTGATAATATCGCGCAACTCCGCAACTGTAATATGCTGTTCTGTATCTGTGGAAGAGGTACCTGTCTCAACCAACACACCATCATATACAAATTCGTCTTCCCCTAGTTTCATTTTCATGGCATCTATAATTGCCTGCGGAATACTATCTCGCATCTTGGGGCCATAGGAATGGCTCGGGTCAAAGTACAATTTCGCTCGCGTATCTTTTTTTACCCTTTTGGCAATAGTATGTACTGGAGCGTTGCGATAATCTCCTTTCCCAGGCACATCTACTCCACGGTGTATAAGAACAATATCATGTTCAAGCTCACCAGCATAGCGTACGAGCCCGATCCAGGCCTTTTCCATAGTCGTCTGTCCAGCATAGTCTTCTCTATCTGATGTATGCAAATGATCTCCAATCCACTTGCCATTTTTCAGTCCTATATGCCATCCATATTTGCGAGCAAACGCGGCCATCTGCTCTACATGCCAACCCAGCTGGGCCACCGCCGGGTTCCAGGGCAACAACTTGCCTTTTCCAATTCTTCCAATATACGAAGGTAACTGTATAATAGGATTCATAATTTCGGTTGCGATGATCATATTGGTCTCTTTATATATTTCCTCAGCAATAAGAGCACTGGGCAATATTTTAAATTCGTCTATAGAGCCTCCATTTAATAAGACATCCATGTTGTAATTGTAGGCTGGAAAATCCATGCCCATTCCTTTACCATCGGTACTCAACTCAGTACGCGATTTTAATCCAACAATACGTGTGCCAGCTACTGCACGATGTTTTTTACCATTAAGATCTATAGTAATAGAAGCTATTTCCCGTATCTCTGAAATATTCTTATCATCTACCGAACAGGGCCCTGCAATTATTCTCGCCTCTTTGTTTTTCATAAAATTAATAAATTAATAAAAAAAAACCCGCCTCTAGGGCGGGTCGTGTGTTGATATGCTTATTAGGCACAACTTCCCACTCCGCCTTTCGCGGTAAAGTAAAAGAAAAAATAAAAGCTGTTGTGGGAAGCTTTTTGTACCATGATGTTAATTTTAACACAGTATTGACAGGTGTCAAATAGCCTCAATACTATCTTATAGTATAAACTGCAACGTGTGGTATAATTAACCCCTTATGTTACGCGAAAACGATCCAATAATGAGTATTAGATATGTAAAAGAGGCTCCTTTTAAACAATTTCAAAAAATTTGTTTTTTCGGCCATGTTCTAGAGCCTATAACAATTGCACATCTCACACAACAATCAATAATTGATCACACTAAGGAAATAATAAAACTATATGGACCGGGATATAATTATGACAGAGAAGCAACTATTGAGTTATCTAACCAAGCCATTCAACTTCTCCTTGAAGCTTCTCAATTGCCAGACAAAGCTTCCCAACATACTATTACATTCCTACAGAAACAGTTATATGATGTTACAAAAGTCGAAAGTCATAATTTGAGCTTTTCTGGTCCACTCAAAGGCATTATTCGAGAAGCCAATTTTTTGCATGTAGCTCGATTCCATGCTGGACTACATGTTTTTAATAGTCCACATTTAGATATGAAACATAAAGTCGATTTTGTACTTGCCAATGAGACCCATTGTTTAGGTGTAAATGTAAAGAGCACTCGCTTTACCACACAAGATCTGCTTCACACCCGCACTCCTGTTTGGAAAGTAGGAGTAGATGCGCTAAACATACCAACTGATACAGGAGTTCTCTATCAATTCCCCTTCACAAAGACAGAACATTATACCTTTTCAACGAAAATTCTTAATCAAATAAGTGAGGGATTTCAAACTACAGAAGCAGCAAAACCCCTGCTCCTACCACCATCAGACCCATCCCAGTCATTAGATAGGGAGCAATGTTACCAACTCCACTAGCAGGCGGTGGAGGTGTGGGAGTTTCCGCAGTACCATATGGAGTGACTGTCACTGTAGGCGTAATTGTATTTATTGTAGACGTTGGCGTAATAAATGAAGAGGTAGGCAACGGTGTTGTGGCTCTTGAAGTCGGGGTAGGTGTAAACACAGCGCTCGTCGGATTTGGTTTTACGGTAGCAGAAGGTGTAGAAGTACTTTCTCCTAAAACTCGCTCTCCGCTTTTAATAAGAGTGTATGTATGTTTTATTTCTACTAATCGATTATTCTGATTTTCGGTTATGGCTGACAATATATATTTGCCTGGCATAAATGTGCGGTCTATGGGGACATTCCATTGACCATCTTTATCTACTACTACACGTGCCGTAAATGCAGGATTGGAATTAATTGTCACAGTCACTGTATGTCCAGGGATACCGTATCCTTTTATAAGAGGGGCTGTACCAGGCACAACGGAATTATTGCGAGGATACCGTATTGCAACTGTATATGATCTGAGTGTTGATGAATCCTGAGTATGGGCCTGAGTTTGAGCTGAGAGAACGCTTTCAGGATCAAGAAAAGTATAATTTTCTCCCAAGACAATGGTCTGGGGTAATGGATGTGTTTTTGCAAGTATAGTATTCACTTTGGATACTTCTTTCTGCGAAAATGTGGTAATTTGTGCCATAGTATCTTCTGTTACAATCACATATGTACCTTTAGAGCGGCTCACAAAATATTGTAAGGGCACAAGCCATTCTCCAGTATTTCCCGTTATGGCTAATAATGGATATGCTTCTGGAATGCTGAGCATAACAATAGTGTTTTTTGCTGCCTCTCCATTTGATCGAGCTATTTTGCCATATGCCGGGGTAAGAGCGCCGCTAGAACCTACTGATGAAGACGTACGCAACGTAAATGGTTTATCTTGTGACTGTATGATTTCATTATCACTGACAATAACATAATAATAAGTCGTATCTGGATTTAAATTTTTAAGTTCCGCATAATGATATGTTCTTTTAGGCGCTTCACCTTTAGCTGTGAATATATCGGGAGCCACTGAAACTATATTTTTGTTTGAATCTCCATATAGTATCCAGCTCTCATCAGCATTATCTGATTCCCAATAAATACCAACCTGTCGCGGAGTAACATTGACAATTTCTTGTTTTTTTACTGTTTTTTTAGAAGCTCGTGTAGGGACAGAATCAGAAGTAAAATAGAATATTCCAAATGATACAACCACAATAATAGCTAAAGAAACTAGTAGTTTGGAAGGACGATAATGTGGGCGCAAATATAAATCAGAATACATAAATTAGGGAATTTTATTTCTTAATACTTCAAAAACATTTGTATCTATTGAATAATCCAAACGTACAGAGTCGATATCCGCATCAGTAGGAGTAGATTTCTGAATACCATACAAGTCAAAAACAACCCATGCTACAATTGTTAAAAATACAGTACTGCTGATTAAGAATAATTCCTTTTGATTCATAGATAGTTGCTCGAAATTATAAGATTGATCTTATATATATTTATATCATTGGTTTCACTTGACGTAAAATCACCTTTGGATAAATCAATGATATCTAATGATTTCAATCTGCGTTGGTTCAATAATAAATCAAAAAACTGTCTTAAACTAGTAGTTGATGCTAGGGCATCTGTGCTAATACTAAATACTTGTAATTTGTCGCCGGAAGATTTAGCTTTGTAATCGACACTTTCTACTTTTAAGGTTTGTATAAAAACCCCCGAGTCTGTCGCACTTTGACGGACATCTTCGATGACTTTAGCAAGCTCTGGACTTGGTGGCACAGCTTGATCCAACAATGGGATATCATCTCTATAGTTTTCCAGTAATGTTTGATAAGCTACTATTTTTTGTATCTTACTTTCAAATTCTCTATTTTGAAGTTTTAGATCCTGAAGTTCCTTCTGCAAATTAAAGGCTGTCAGGAGATTAGGACGAATGGCAAAAATAATAAAAAAAGAAAACAGGATGAAAAATACAATTAAAAACCCATAATTTTGTACTTTTTTATCCTGAAGCAAAGCAATAATTTTTTTCCTGTCTAAATTATTCATTTATAAGTAGTGAGTGTTAATCTAAAAACATACCCATCCTCTCGCTTATCTACTGAAGTCAATTTAACTTTCTGAAATTTATTCTCATTTTTCATTTTCTCAAAAAGTTGCTGTACTACATCTATATTCGGTGAAAATCCTTCAATATCTACAATAAGCTCCTTTATATTCAACTTGCTTACACTAATTTCCGAAGATAATGAACCTAACACATATCCATACATTTCTCTCGTTTTATCCTGATGGTTTAATAGCGTCTTAATATTTGAAACCTTCGTATCTAATACCTTCACTTCATTCAAAAGTAGTTGTGTAGCATCCACAATAGCCCTCTTCTGGGTAAGGGCATCTCGTTGATCGACTATCTGCTGATCTACTTTAAACCTGAAAAAAAACACACAAATCGCTACGAACTGTGTAATTACCAAAATGTATCGCAAGTAATGAAAAGCGAAGAAAATGATTTTGTCGGTCGCATCACGATCTTTTTCAGGTAATAGATTTATGAGGTATTTCATTTTTTATCAGAAATCAATCTGCTAACTCCTCGTTTGAGTCTATCTGCTTTTTTGTCATGAATCACGTTTTTTTTGGCAGCTTTATCTATTACAGAATAGGCTTTTGCTACGAGTTCTTTACTTTTCTTGCCTCCTTTTTTTGATTTAGTGGCTTTCTTCATTATATCGTCAATTGCGCTTTTATAGTTCTTATTTCGTGCTTCTCGCGCTATATCCTGCTTCATTTTCTTTTTGGCTGATTTAATATTTGGCATATGGTATCGGTCACCTCCCTTCTTTCAATGTTCAATTTATATTGAGAATTCCTTTTCTAATAGTTTCTGTCCATACTCTCCAGAAAACTTAAACGTACCCTTCACTTTTCCGACAATCTCATGATAACGAGTTACGCCAGAAGAACTAGTTCCGAAGACAAAATCTTCAGTAACAGTATCATTCCCCGACTCTACTTTTATGCTGCCTATCACTCCTTCGACACTTCCTGACTTTGTGCTATAAGTAAGTTCATATTCAATTTCTTCAGTACCATCTGGCACGCCTTTTACTGTAAGTATGGCATCTTTATTGCCTTCAATTCCGACAGATACTGATGCGTCTACAGTTGGGATTACATTGGTTGGCTTTTCAAATACGGTTTCTTTTTCATTTGAGGCATCATTACTTTTTCCCATACCAGTCATAACAAAAACCGCCACCGCAATAAGAACAAGAATGACTCCCCCCACAATGATGTATTGTTTTGAATTACTATTCATAGTTATGAAAAATTGATAACAAACATATACCGCATTACCATTTCAGTTTTTCCTGAATAAAAGGTAAGACGGTATCTATAGGCATACGTGATTGGGACATAGTGTCGCGTTCACGTACAGTTACAGTATGATCTTCAAGCGTTTGATAGTCAACGGTAATACAGTATGGTGTACCAATTTCATCTTGCCGACGATACATTTTACCGATATTCCCGGCATCATCAAACTCCGTTACAAATGATGCTCGTAATGTCTCATATAGCTCACGCGCTTTACCTCGTAGCTTATCGTCCTTCTGTAGTGGGAAAACAGCTGCTTTTACTGGAGCTATTTTAGGATCTAGTTTCAGGTATGTCCGTGTTTTACCATTTACTTCTTCTTCGCGATAGGAGTCAACTAAAAGTACCAGGACTCCTCGAGACATACCAAATGTTGGCTCTACGACATGTGGTATAAATTTTTCATTCGTTTTTGGATCTCGGTAAGACAGGTCTTCTTTAGAATGATTTGAATGATTGGTAAGATCAAAATCAGTGCGATATGCCACAGCCCACATTTCTTTAAAACCAAACGGGAACTTATACTCAAGATCTACTGTCCCTTTTGAGTAATGTGCACGTTCTGCTTCTTCATGATCTCGCCAGCGAAGCTTTGATTTATCGATACCTATAAGTTGTGAAAACTTCCAAAGCTCATCTTTCCAATAGTTGAATTTTTCCGTCCATTCTTCTTCACGAATAAAATACTCAAATTCCATCAGATCAAATTCGAGGGTTCTAAATATAGATTGTCCCATGGTGATTTCATTTCGGAATGCCTTCCCTTGTTGAGCTATACCAAATGGTATTTTGACCCGCATCGTATCAAGAACATTTTTAAAGTTTAAAAATATTCCTTGCGCAATTTCTCCACGAAGATAAACACGCGATTTACTATCTTCAACAATGCCTATTTCTGTCCCGAATAACAAATTGAATTTACGTACAGGTGTCCATTCAAATGAGTGACATTTTTTATTTGGGCATTTAATATGCAAGCCATTAATCAACGCATCCATTTCTGACTCATTCAAGCCCTCAACTTTCTTTGATTCTTTAATATGTGCGAACTTTTTTTCATCAATTACTTCATACGAAGACATTACCAATGCGACTTCTTCCGTATTATTTAAATAATCCTCAATAAGATGGTCTGCTCTCATGCGAAGTTTGCACTTTTTACAGTCTATGAGCATGTCGGTAAATCCTGCTACGTGCCCGGACGCTTCCCAAGCCTTGGGATTCAAAAAGGTGCTAGCCTCAATACCCACCATATCTTCACGTCGGGTCACAAAATACTGCCACCACATATCTCGAAAATTGTTTTTGAGAAGTGTGCCGTAGTGTCCAAAATCCCATGTATTTGCGAGACCTCCATAGATCTCCGACGATGGGTAAAAAAATCCCCGGCGTTTTGCTAGTGCTACTATATTTTCAAACATATTTTATTTTACTATCAATATTGATAATAGGCTTCAGATATCATCACACAAAACCAACTTACATTATAACACGACGGGGCAACTTTTCATCTATATTCTGCTCGATAATATCGAGCATCTCATGAAGGCTCACGGGTTTATCTGTATATCCAAGCACCGATAACACTTGTTGAAGAGCGTGTTGTAAAAAAGCTGTTGGAGAGTCTGGTTTTTTTGAAAGATTAATAAATAACTTCAAAGTCGTATTATATATATATGTTTCCGGCATGCGCTCAGGCAGCATACGATCTAGGATATAAAAATAGAGATAGATAACATCCATTTTTTCCTGTGTTCGAAGCTCACTAAATCCCGAAATTAAATCTGTAGAGCTTATATAGTAAATATCATGATGATCATTGAGGCGTGCTTTGATAAGATAGCCTGTTTGAAGATGTGCGCCACGTCGTGACTTGAAGCTACGAGCTCCTTTTGCGATGACCGATAATTTGCCAAACTCTTTTGTAAAAAGAGTCACGCTCATATCATCTTCTAGCAGCTCTTTTTTCTTTAAGACAAATCCTTCAACTTTTTGAATTCCCGGCATACATTAACGAATTTCTTTATCCGTATTAAATTTTCCATCAAATTTTTGTTCGCCATCTATCTCTACAGTCAAATCCTGCTTTTCTACACCTGGCTGCTTTTGAACCAGAAGTGAATAATCTTTTTCTGTGATAGAGGATGGTAATGTATATTCAATAGTGACGGTAGCACTTCCTTTTGGATTTACTGTCATAAAGCCTTCAAAGACTGTTTTACCAAGTTCATCATAGGTAAGCGTCTTGGTTTGAGAACCGGTAAATTTGTCGAGTGTTGCGCCTTCGGGAACATAAAAACGAATCCAGTTTCGAAGTGTTGCATTCAAACAGAGTCCACCTCGCTCGAGATTACAATCCGAGTGTGGATGTGGATTTTTAAATTTCATTGTAACTACTCTTTTTACCTTCCCTCCCTCAAATTTTGTTTCTGAGATGACATTTTCTTCAATAAATAGGTTGGATTTTGCACCTGCAAAATTTACATTACTCACGTGCAAATAATCACCTTTGTATTCACGTATACGTCCTGCATAATTCATAGCCTCAACTGCCTTTTGAGTATCTTTATCGATAAAATAAAGGAGGATATGTTTTTCATCAAGATTGGTAAACATAGTCTGTGCTAGCTGGCCCCAATATTTTGAAGGTGAAAAGCCAATAGCCTTATAGAATAGCTCTAACATAAGATTCCCCATGATACGTTTACGATCTACTTTTATATAAGGAACAGGTCGATCAACGATATCAAAGAGCGTATAAATTACTTGTGGGCAATCACATCGAGGATCCTTGGTAGCCG
This sequence comes from uncultured Gammaproteobacteria bacterium, assembly GCA_964590815.1. Taxonomy (GTDB): domain Bacteria; phylum Patescibacteriota; class Microgenomatia; order UBA1406; family GWC2-37-13; genus CAZMJG01. The sequence goes on from CAZPYR010000016.1 coordinate 15,544, forward strand.
AAAAATTTACACCATTCACCTGTGTGTCACCAAAGATCGTGAGCATGTCTGTCAGGACCTTGGAATCGACAGCCACTATACCATCATAGTCAACTTTATTGCCAGCCTTACTGTAAAGAGACTCAAATAGTTTGACAGACTCCACAAAATCGGGAGAGAGATTACTATCACGCACAAAAAACTTACTTACACCTTTATGATATGCCTGAATTTTCTCGGGTGCTGCAGGGTGTACTGCAATATTGTTGTCTATATCATAGATATCAGATGAATCCTTGATACTGATTTTACCTTTATTGATATTAAATACTGCGTAAAAAGTAAAAAAGCCTCCGGTCGCTCGTCTTTCGGCCGTATTCTGAAACATAATAAGATATGTTTTTTCTTCTTTTGCGCCTAGTATATTGGGAAGCTGTTTCAGGAATGGTTTCGAATTTACAAATAATGAAGCCATACCTGCAAACTGATTTTTCATCCCTGCGACTTCACTGCGGACCATATATTTACCTACTTTTTCCGGGTATCGATTGGGATCGATAGATTCTATACGCTTTTCTGCTTCTTCAATATTTTTAGATACGGCATCGATACGTGAAAGCATCTTATCCAAAGTCAAAACCGCTGTTTGTAATCGATCTTCAGCTGTTTTTTCAGAGAAACCTGCTTCCCCTTTTTTCAAACCTATAAGATCAGCGTAAGGATAAATAGCCTCTACAGATTCATCTGCTGCTTGCAAGGTATATCTCCCCGCCTCTACACCATTTTTAAAATCTGCAATATATGGTATAAAAGATGCCCAGTATACAGATTTCGATTCATTTTCAAACTCAGCATATTTTGCATCTATTGAGACCAGTCTTTTCTTGATAAGATCTATATCATTTGCCTTGACATCTGCTTTCAAGAGTTTGGCTTCCGCTGTAAGCTCCATACCTTTGGCTTTAATACGCATCGCAGGACGATAGAAAAGGAAGTACCCTACAATCGCCACAACCATCACCACGGCCGCAATACCAATGCCACTAAATTTTAACGCACCTGCTAATTTTCTTCTATTTTTTTTCTTAGGTTTTTCATTAAATGAGTACATAGTGTGAGAATAACTTATACTTTTATACGGCTCCCTTGCCTGTCAGCATAACATAAGGAGTTTTCAAGATAATAATTATATCGTTTTTTAAAGATAAATGTTCTACATATTGCGCATCTATTATGATACGTTCATCAAAATTGATTTCAGATCGACCTGAAACCTGCCACAAACCTGTGATACCTGGCTTTACCGAAAGCACTGTGGTTACCAACTTTTGAGCGTGTGGATATTGCTTTTGTTGATTGGCAAGTTCATCGGGATAGTATGCCCGAGGACCCACAATACTCATATCTCCATTTAACACATTGAGTATTTGCGGTATTTCATCGAGTGAGTGTTTACGTATAAATTTTCCTATTATGGTAACTCGAGGATCATTGTAAAGCTTGTAGCTTCCCTTTTTATATTCATTATAAAGTTCTTTAAAACGGGGATCTGTTGTGAGCAACTGGTGAGCATTTTCGATCATAGATCGAAACTTATACATTTTAAATTTCTTATTATGCTGTCCGATACGTTGAGGCACATCTGCAAAAATAGGACCTTTAGAAGTAAATTTTATAAGAATAGCAATGATAATAGCTGGAACAACAAAAATACTCAACAAAATAAGGGCCAGAATGACATCTATCACCCGCTTTGTATAGGTGTGATAAAATTCACCGTGGAATATTGAAGACCTGCCACTCATGCAGGTAATCTAGAACTAATTATTTTCTCAAGTAAGATATTCATTTTCTGTGCCTTCAAAACTTTCTACAAGTTTTTTAATTTGTTTAACAGCCGATTTCTGCGCTACCAAAACCACATCTCCCGTATTGACAACGAGTAAATTATTTAAATTTACGCCAACTATCAATTTTTTACCGTCATAATTGTACACAAGATTATCTTCTGAATTTTCAAGTAAAACACGTCCTTTAGTAATATTATCATATCTGTGTTGCTCCAGTGCCTCTTTGAGTGCTTCCCATGCTCCAACATCACTCCACCCGATATCTTCAACGACAACATAGGCGTATGATTTATCTAGTTGTTCCAGGACTGCATTATCAAAACTTATCTCAGGCATTTCTACATAGTGCTTTTGCAGTAGTTCATTGAATTTTTCCATTGTATGGGCTGACACTATCTTCTCCGTCACTTCATAAATATTGGGTGAATATTCTTTAAATAAACTGTATATAAAAGCAGGTGTTGAGACAAAATATCCTAAATTCCAACAATACTTTTCACCTTTAAAATATTGTTCCGCTGTCTCTTTATCAGGACGGTACTTAAATCCAACAAATTCACAAAAATCAACATCTTCTTTTTTGACTTTAGATTCACCCCTTTGAATCCAGCCAAGATTTTCGGAAGCAAAGCGTGGTTTTTGACCGATGAATACGATACGATTTTTATGTTCCTTTACAACTTCACTTGCTTGAATAATAATATTTTTGAACAATTCTATACCTCGCACCAGATGATCACTCCACAAAATGACAACTGGTTCATGAGGAAACTTTTTCGCCAAATGTCCCATTATAAGAGCAACAGCAGGACCTACATCTCGCTTGGCAGGTTCGGCAATTATATTTTCTTCGGGCAAAAACGGCAGTTGTTCTTTTACCAGATTCACATAGGCAGTGCCTGTTGAAACATAAATATCTTCAGGTTTAAATTCTGGCAAAAGTCTTTCGGCAGCAAGCTGTAGAGTGGATTTATCCCCTACTACCTTTTCAAACTGTTTAGGTGATTTTTTTCTTGAGAGTGGCCATAATCTAGTTCCAACGCCTCCAGCAAATATTACTGCTTTCATATAGGTTAATAATAATAGTAATTAATATTTTTACAAGTTATCTGATATGTATGTTTTAAATTTTTTTAAAAACTGCACCTTACTGAATGTTTCCAGGAAAGGTTCTATCTCTTGTAAAGTCTGCCTACCATTGTAAGCTGACATACTCAATCTTTCAAGCGCTTCTTGGAGAGATTCTTCTGATTGTGATGCAAAAAAGAATCCTGTTTTATTTGCGATAAGAGTTTCTTGTGCCCCTCCTTTTGTATATGCCACAACTGGGCAGCCCATGAGTTGGGCCTCAAGAGCAACATAGCCGAAATCTTCTTCTTGAGGCATGATAAGAGCTTGTGCGTGCATATACCACAAAGCCAGTTCAGTATCTGTTTGGTGTTCTATAAACCTGATAGTTGTACCCGCTTTTTGCAAAAGGCGACGTTTTTGTGTACCATTTCCGATAATCATCAAGTTCTTTTTGGTTTTATTAAACAGATCTATAGCGATATCTACGCTTTTATAAGGCTCTAATCGGGAAACAAGGAGATAGTAATCCTCTGTATACGGTTTTGAAAGATTTTCTACGCTTTCACGTATTTTTTTCCAGTAGACAAGATCAAAAGGTGGGTACAACACATCAGAATCGCGGTGATAGTATGTCAAACATCTATGTCGAATGGCCTGCGAAATTGACAAAATCTTATCGGGCCTTTGTGCGGCAATATAATCAAATTGCCTCAATGAATATAGTAATGGTGAAGCTATCATAGTTTTCAAATACGAAACCTTACCAGAGGTGGAAGCATACTCACCTGTCATACCCCATAAATAGCGAGGTGGTGTAAGTAAATAGCAAATATGTCGTGTACCTGGCTGAGTAATAACAGATTTTGAAAATGCTGAGGTCACTGATATCACAAGATCGTATTGTGATAAATTGAAGGACTCAAAAGCATATGGAAATAAGGGAAGAGATAGTAACCGATTCTTTTTAATAAACCCAGGCAACTTCTGAATAAAAGAAGGATACATATTCAACCGCTGCGCCCACCTTGCTTTATGTAAATCTACATATGAAGTATAAAAATCTACCTGAGGAAATGCCTCAGCCAATTGAAGTAAAACTCGCTCAACACCTCCCCATGAATCAATCCAGTCATAAACGATAGCAATTTTTTTGTTATTCATAATGGGTTAACATATGGCTTGGGAACAGAGGTTCAAATAAAAAAAACGCTTGTAATATGTTTTTCAGGATATTAATATAAATTAACTATGCAAAAGAACACAATTGTAATTATATACTTTTTCTGCCTTTTATTTGCTCTCCCAAATAAGACTTTTGCACAAACAACTGTAAAAACAGTGGCTCCTGCGCTCGAAACTACAGCGTGTAAAAATAGTGGTGACGTGTGCGATGACACGGCTATATGGATACATCCGACAGATCCATCTCAAAGTGTGGTGATTGGCGATGATAAAAATGGCGGCATGCTGGTGTGGAATCTGCAAGGCCAAGAACTACAATATATAGATAGTGGACTTTTAATGAACAATGTAGATATACGTTACAATTTCCCTCTTCAAGGAAGCTATTCAACGGGTGAGGCACACACATCAGTAGCTTTAGTGATAGTCGGTGCCGAAAACTCAGGAGCTTTGCAAGTATATAAAGTAAATCCAACCACAAGAAAACTCGAAAATGTATCATCCATCAAGCTCTCCACTGGTGCTCCTTACGGAGGGTGTATGTATCACAGTCCGGTAAGTAATAAATACTATTATTTTGTAAACTGGAAATCCGGAGTCTGGCAACAGATAGAACTTGCAGCTCAAGGTAATAGTGTCACGGGCACTAGTGTTCGTACGGCAGATGCAGGAGGGCAAACTGAAGGATGTGTGGCAGATGATATCAATAAATACTATTATATCGGCGAAGAGGCAGTGGGAGTATGGCGATATGGAGCAGAACCTGGTGATGGAGCTACAAAGGTAAAAGTAAGTGGCAGCGAACAAACTGCTGATACTGAAGGAATGTCTATGTACTATAAATCTGATGGTACCGGGTATCTCATTGTATCCAGTCAAGGTGACAGCACTTACTCCGTATACAATCGCATCCCTCCTTCAGCAACAGTTCCAAATGCACTGATTGGAAGATTTAAAGTCGACGCAAATGGTGGCGTCGATGCCGCAAGTTCCACAGATGGACTAGATGTCACAAACTTTGGATTAGGTGGCTCATTTGCCCAGGGACTTCTAGTTGTACACGATGCGAGTAATACTGGCGCATCTACCAGCAATCATAAATTCGTACCATTTCAAAATGTCGCAACTGCACTTGGACTAAGTTTGGATACAACCTGGGACCCTCGAAAAGTTGGGGCTTCAAATGGTGGCGGTGGCGGCGGCGGGACCACTCCAACTGTAGTACCGACGAATATAATAGAAGTGACAAATCCACCAATTACTCCCACATCGGGTGCTAATCCCACAACTCCTCCTGGCACAAACTGCGCTAAAAAAAACATTGGAGACGCGGATTGTAATACGGATCCACAAGGTCGTTCTATAACCATTTTGGATTATGCGATCTGGTACAGTGAATTCATCACTGGTTGTTCTGATACAAATACAAGCGCCTGTGGTACAGATGCCGACAGCAATGGAAACTTGATGGATGCGAATTTCAATTATCCGGGAACAAATTATATTACCACTGACACAATCATTAATTCGTTTGATTATGCCGTATGGATACAAGGGCTCTTGAGTCAGACCAGCCCGATCACAACTATTCAACCAACCAGCCCTGTGACTGGAAATCCAACAGTTGGGGTAACGGCAACAGTAGCACCCACCAGTGGTGGACCGACTGCTACCTCAGGGCCCATTCCCACAATACCAGTTAATGGCTCCGGCAAATCAATTTGGATATCTCCACAAGAGATTGCAGCACTCCCGGCAAGTGGCTCGGCTTGGGATCGTATGCATACTGCAGCAAATGGTAACTTTGGATCATCCGCAC
>CAZPYR010000017.1:0-20487 GCA_964590815.1 uncultured Gammaproteobacteria bacterium
GGCATTTATCATTTCCCCATATTCGTTTTCATTCTCTATTGTATTTTTTGTGGAGCGAATCTATAATTAAACCTTATTATTAAATTACATTAAATCACTACTATGGCCACAGCAGCATTCCAGAGAAACAAGCCTCACTTGAACATAGGTACCATCGGACACGTAGACCATGGAAAAACCACCACCACATCAGCAATTCACTACGTACTTTCAAAAAAGGGACAGGCTGAGTTCTTGAAATATGATCAAATTGATAAGGCACCAGAAGAAAAAGCACGCGGAGTCACCATCAATATTCATCATTCAGAATACGAAACAGATAAAAGACATTATGCACACATTGATGCCCCAGGTCATGCAGACTACATCAAGAACATGATCACCGGTGCAGCCCAGATGGACGGCGCAATACTTGTTGTATCCGCTCCAGATGGTCCTATGCCTCAGACACGAGAACATATTCTTTTGGCCAATCAGGTCAACGTTCCTGCAATCGTCGTATACCTCAACAAGGTAGATATGGTGCAAGATAAAGAAATCGTTGATCTCGTCGAGATGGAAGTTCGTGATCTTCTCAAGAAATATAATTACCCTGGTGATGAAGTACCTGTTATCCGAGGTTCTTCACTCAAGGCTCTTGAAGATGATCCAGAATCAATCAAAGCGATTGAAGATCTCATGAAAGCAGTTGATGATTATGTACCAGAACCAACTCGTGCAATCGATAAGCCATTCCTTATGCCAGTTGAAGACGTCTTCACCATCCAAGGTCGAGGTACAGTCGTCACCGGCCGCGTCGAGCGAGGAATCATGAAAGTCAACGAAGAAATTGAAATCGTAGGTATTCGTGACACCAAGAAAACAGTCGTTACCGGAATCGAAATGTTCCGTAAAACACTTGATGAAGCACGTGCAGGTGATAACACCGGACTTTTGCTTCGAGGTGTAGAAAAGACTGATGTCGAACGAGGTCAAGTCATTGCCAAGCCAGGTACAGTCACCCCACACACCGACTTTGAGTGCGAAATTTACGTACTAAAGAAAGAAGAAGGTGGACGTCATACTCCATTCTTCAAGGGTTACCGCCCACAGTTCTACATCCGTACAACCGATGTAACTGGAGAGATTGAGCTTCCAGAAGGTGTGGAAATGGTAATGCCAGGTGACAACGTCAAAATCAAGGCAAAACTTATTTATCCAGTTGCTATTGAAGAAGGTTTGAAGTTTGCTATCCGTGAAGGTGGACACACTGTCGGAGCAGGCGTCGTAACCAAGGTCAATAAATAATATTTGAACAAATTGAGGTGTGGCGGGTGAAAATCCCGCCCACCCAACAATTAATTAACCATTGCACTTTGTAAACACATGCCAAAAGGTAGAATCAGAATCCGATTAAAAGCTTATGACCATCGTCTTATAGACGAGACATGTCAGAAGCTCGTTGATACCGCTATCAAGACGGGAGCGTCTGTTGTAGGTCCTATACCGCTTCCACGTAGGAAAGAAGTATATGTCGTGAATAAATCCCCCTTTACAGATAAAGATGCTCGTGAGCACTTTGGGCTCATCATTCATAAACGTCTTGTAGATATCATGAATCCAACAAATCAGACTATCGATGCATTGATGCATTTAGAACTACCAGCTGGTGTGGAGGTAGAAGTGAAGATGTAAGATTGCAGGTTAGTCTGTAAGTCTATCAGTTCGCTAGTCCATTAGTTATTCCCTATGGTTTTCACTAATAGACTAATAGATTGATACACTAACAAGCTATTGAAGATTGAGGTGAGATAGTATATAATTCAAATCAAATGACAGTGTTAATGGTTAGTAAGAAATTATTGAATTTCTAATTTAACCAGATTGAAGCTTTTAAAGAGCCCCAATCTGGGGTCTTTTTTTTTGTTTTAAGTAAGAAAGTTATAAGAAAAAACAAACGTTACAGTTGATATTTATAAAAAATATATGGCAGGTTTCATACTCGGACAAAAACACAATCAGTCACAAACGTATGATGAAGCAGGAAATCTTATTCCTGTAACTGTCATTAATACCGCACCTTGTTACCTTATGGATGTGAAAACTCCAGAGACTTCTGGCTATTTCGCAGTCAAACTTGCAGCTGGTAATGTCCGAAACATTGCCAAACCGGTAAAAGGCCAACTTAAAAAAGCGGGGATAGAAGCCCCGCTTCCCTTTTTAAAAGAAATACGCATTTATTCTGATGCTAAAGAAATTGTCGCAATTGAAGAAGAAGGTAAAAAAGGTGTTCAAATTGGAGATCAGAAAATATTTATTGGTGAACAGGTAAAACCTTCAGCTATTTTTAAGATTGGTGATGTAGTAGATGTCTCAGGTACATCACGCGGTAAAGGATTTCAGGGAGTTGTTAAAAGACATGGCTTTAGAGGAGGACCAAAAACTCACGGTCAATCAGACAGACATAGAGCTCCAGGATCTATTGGCTCTGGTACCACACCAGGTCGTGTTTATAAAGGTAGTCGTATGGCAGGTCAGACAGGCAATGTCCGCAAAACTATACTAAAGCTTAAAGTAATAGCAACAGACGAAACAACACTCACAGTCAAAGGTCTTATTCCAGGATATAAAACAGGGTATGTAGAAGTTAAAACTCACGGTATTTAATTATACGCATATGGAAAGCGAACAAGTAAAAAAGACAGCAAAAACACCAAAAATAGAAAAAAAGGCTATACTTGAAGCTCAGTCTTTTGATATAAAAGGTAAAGTGTCAGGCACTGTCAGTTTGCGTGAAGAAATTTTTGGAAAAAATGAAAATAAAGCGCTGATAGCACAATATATGCGAGTGTATCTTACTAATCAACGACAAGGTACAGTAGCTACAAAAACACGTTCAGAAGTAGTTGGCTCAACCAAGAAAATATATCGTCAAAAGGGTACCGGAGGCGCACGCCACGGCTCACGCAAGGCTCCTATTTTTGTCGGCGGAGGAGTCACCTTTGGACCACAACCACGTGAATTCTCACTTTCCATGAACAAGAAGCAAAAAAAACAGGCCTTATTTGTAGCCTTGAGCACAAAAGCAAAAGAAAATGCAGTTAAAGTCCTTACAGAAGAGATTGTTGATATGAAACCTAAAACAAAAATGATAGCCGATTTTATAAATGCAGTGAAGATCGAGGGAAAGAAAATACTGTTTGTATTGCCAAAAGTTACTCGTAGTAGCTTTGTACTATCAGCTCGAAATATACCAGAGGTTGAGATTGTCCAGGCAGATACAATCAATCCATATATTGTCTTACATACAAAAGAACTTATTTTTGTTGGCGATGCGATGAAGAAGTTAGAAGAACATTTTATATCTACCCATGAAACTGAATAATATACTTATCCAACCACTCATCACCGAAAAAACGACAGGGCAGGCCCAAAAAAAAGTATATACATTTGTAGTGAATAAAGATGCAAATAAAGATCAAATTGCGTTGGCTGTAGAGCAACTATTTAGCGTAGAAGTAAAAGATATAAAAACAACTATCCGAAAAGGGAAAGAAAAAAAAGTCGGTCGTAAAATGAATGTGAAATTGTTACCAAATAGAAAGATAGCCTATATAACTCTTAAAAAGGGAGCAATTGATTTATTTCCACAATCGTAATTTTATAGATACTCATGGCAAAAATAATTTTATCAACATCTGAACCGGTCAAGAAATTGACACAAATTCTCAAGAAGCATTCGGGTCGCGATTCAAGCGGCAAGATTTCGGTGCGACATCAAGGTGGCCGTCAAAAAAGATATTATCGCATCATTGATTTCAAAAGAAATAAGAGAGAAATGGAAGGAACAATTGAGCGCTTTGAGTATGATCCAAATCGTAATGCGCATATTGCCCTTATCCGCTATGAAGATGGTGAACAGAGATATATATTACATGCAGTAAACATGCAGATCGGAGATAGAATTTTGGCCTCAGAAAAAGCAGAAATTAAAGTCGGAAATGCGTTGCCACTGGAGAAAATTCCAGTAGGTATAGAAGTACATAATATTGAATTATATCCAGGTCAAGGTGGCGTAATGGTACGAGGCGCTGGAACATTTGCCAATGTTATAGCAAAAGATGGTGAGTATGTCCATATTAAACTGTCATCAGGCGAAGTAAGAAAGTTTAATAAGGCAAGTTGGGCTACTATTGGCCGCGTTGGAAATATTGAACATAAAGATGAAATCATTGGAAGTGCCGGACGCAAAATACTTATGGGTGTCAGGCCAACAGTCCGAGGAACTGCACAGAACCCTCGCTCTCATCCACACGGAGGAGGAGAGGGACGCAGTGGAGAGGGTATGCATCCAAAAACCCCATGGGGTAAGTCAGCCAGAGGTACTCGTACACGCTGGAAGAAAAAATGGAGCAATAAATTAATTGTTCAGAGAAGAAAATAACAGTATGGAATCACAAACATATCTTAAAAATATTAAGCTAGCACCAAAGAAAATGCGTATGATGCTCGATACTATAAAGAAGCTCGAGCCACATGCTGCTCTTGATTATCTTTTATACGCACCCTCCAAGGAAGCTAAGATTTATTATAAAGCGATACATTCAGCTATCAGTAATGCTAAACTAACTTTAAAAGTAAACGCTGATGTGCTACAATTTAAGCTTTTCACAATAGAAGAAGGCAGAGCCTTAAGAAGATATAAATCAGGAGCTCGTGGAAGTATGAGACCAATCAAAAGACGATATTCGCACATCAAGATTATTTTGATTGAAAATCCACAACAAAAAGTTGAAAAGAAAAAGACAGTAGAGAAAGCATTGCCAGCTCAAACAAAAACAGTAGCTGAAAAAAAACCAGCAAAGGTAGCTAAAGAAAAAAAAGTAGTTAAAAAAGAGTTAGATAGTAATAAATAATTAATAATTGAATTAATCTCAATGGGTCAGAAAGTACATCCACACGGTTTACGTCTCGGAGTCATTTACAATTGGTCATCTCGATGGTTTTTCTCAGATAAGAGAATTTTCCGCGAGTCTGTCTATGAAGATGCAAAGATACGTGAAGATTTGATGAAGAAATATAACTTTGCGGGTATTACTGATGTTTCAATAGAACGTGCTATAAAAAAGATCACTGTTGTCGTTTACTCTGTTAAACCAGGTATGATCATCGGTCGAGGCGGAAAAGGTCTTGAAGATGTAAAAAAGATAATAGTTTCACATTTGCATAGCTATAAGAAGAAAGATAAAAAACAAAAAGAAATGAAAGTAGATATTAAAATTGAGCCTGTAAAAAAGCCTTTTACAAACTCATATTATGTTGCTCAAACAATTGCCGAAAAACTAGTGCGTAATTTCCCACATAGAGCCGTAGTACATAGCACAATGAATCGTGTTATGGAAGCAGGGGCAAAGGGAGTTAAGATCCAATTAGGAGGACGTATCGCAGGAGCTGAAATTTCACGTCGGGAAAAATACTTTCAAGGTACAATCCCAACATCAACTATTCGTGAAAGAGTACAGTTTGCAAAGTATCCTGCTCTTACAAAATCAGGATATGTCGGAATAAAAGTATGGATTAGTTATTAATACGAACTATGTTAGCACCAAAAAGACAAAAATACAGAAAACAGTTTAGAGGCCAGTGGCGACGGATCGCAGTAAAAGGTGCTAAGTTGAATTTTGGAAGTTTTGGTTTACAATCTATTGATCCAGGTTGGATCAAGGATCGTCAAATTGAAGCCGCACGCGTTGTCTTGGCACGTGCTACCAGAAAGTCTGGTAAATTCTGGATTCGTATTTTTCCAGATAAGCCATATTCTAAAAAGCCACCAGAAGTTACCATGGGTGCTGGTAAAGGAGATGTTGCATATTTTGTAGCATCGGTTACACCAGGTCGAGTTTTATTTGAGATTGATGGTTTGAATGAAATAGAATGTAAAAAAATATTAAAAAATGTAGCGGCAAAATTATCAGTCAATACTAAAGTTATATCACGTATCTAATCATGAAAAAGTATATAGCAGATTTACAAGCAAAATCGGTTGGGGAAATAAACAAGGACATTAGTGCTATCATAGAGGAAGTCGCCAAGTTGAAGATAGAGTCCAAAATAAAACCTCAAAAAGACACAAATCTCATAAAGAAGAAGGAAAAACAATTGGCACAAATGCTTACTGTTATAACTCAAAAAGAATTAGGAATTAGTAAATAAATATATGTTGAAAACAATAGTCGGAACAGTTTTGTCAGCAAAAATGCAGAATACAGTTGTTGTAAGAGTAGTCAGGAAGCTTCGACATCCGGTATACAAAAAAGTTGTTACCAAACACAGAAAGTTTAAAGTTCACAATACATTAAAAGATATACACGAAGGAGACGAGGTTGTGATTCAGGAGACAACCCCAATTTCAAAAGAGAAACATTTTAAAGTTATAGAAAAAGTTACAAAAAAATAATCAATAAGTCTGATAGTCGGTTAGGCTCGAAGCCTTAAAACAATCTAGCAGACTAATTAACTAAAAATATCTATGTTACAATTACGTTCAATGCTGACAGTCGCAGATAATTCAGGAGCAAAGATAATCCAACTTATCGGCATCCCATCAAGAGGTAACAGAAAAATTGCATATATTGGGGAAGTGATAACTGGAGTAGTAAAGAAGGCAGCTCCTTATGGCCAGGTTAAATCTGGAGAGGTTGTTCGTGCAGTCATCGTGCGTACTCGTAAAGAAAGAAGAAGAGCCGATGGTAGTTATATCCGTTTTGATGAGAATGCTTGTGTCGTACTCGCAAGTAAAGAAACACTTGATCCAAAAGGCACACGCATTTTTGGACCTGTTGGAAAAGAAGTAAAAGATAAAGGATTCAATAAGATTGCAAGTTTGGCTGAAGAATTATATTAACGAATATGAAAATAAAACAAGGAGATACAATTCGGGTAATAACAGGAAAAGATAAAGGACGAGAAGGCAAGGTTGTCCGTGTATATCCTAAAGCCGATAAAGCACTTATAGAAAACATCAATATGTTTAAAAAACATGTGAAAAAGAATGAACAAAACCCACAGGGTGGTATTATAGAAGTACCTCGTCCACTTCATATTTCAAATATTATGATTGTTGATGCCAAGACAAAGAAACCATCACGGATCGGATATCAAATAGAAGAGGGAACAAAAAAAAGATTAATAAAAAAAAGTAAACAAGTTATTAAATAAATTCCATGGCCACGCTCAAAGAAACATATAACAAAGAAGTCAAACAGCAACTGATGAAAGATTTTGGTATTAAGAATATATTTGCTGTGCCTACAATAGATAAAATAGTCGTAAATGTGGGTGTGGGAGAAGCAATATCAAATAAAAAAGCAGTCTCGAATGTTCAAGAACAAATAGAGCTTATTACTGGTCAAAAGTCTGTGGTTACCCTAGCTAGAAAATCCATTTCAGCTTTTAAAATCAGAAAAGGTATGCCAATCGGTGTAAAGACAACCTTACGAGGAAATAGGATGTATTACTTTTTAGAAAAACTGATTCGTGTTGTTATACCACGTTTACGTGATTTTAGAGGTATTCCTCATTCATCAGTTGATCAGCACGGAAATTTAAATATTGGTTTTTCTGAACAGACGCTTTTTCCTGAGATCGAATATGATAAAATTGACAAAATTAGAGGTCTGGAGATAACAATCGTTACGAAAACAAAAGATCGTGAGCAGGGTAAAAAACTGTTCGAAATTTTAGGTATTCCTTTTGTGAAAAGTTAAATATAATTTATAGCTTTATTCATGGCAAAAACATCTGATGAAGTAAAATTTAAGAGAAAGCAGAAATTTGAAGTACGACATCGAAATCGATGTCCACTTTGTGGACGTGCACGTGCATATATCCGTCGTTTTGGATTATGCAGATTGTGCTTTAGAGAAAAAGCATTACGAGGTGAAATTCCTGGAATTAGAAAAATTTCTTGGTAACACTATATGGCAAGATCAGCAAAAAAGGGACCTTATATAGACGAAAAATTACATATTAAGGTACAAAAACAAAAAGAATCAAAAGAGCGAAACGCTATTAAGACTTGGGCGCGATCTTCACAGATTCACCCAGACTTTGTAGGTCATAAAATTGCAGTCTATAATGGTCGCAAGTTTATTGAATTGCTGGTTAGCGAATCTATGGTAGGACATCGTTTAGGTGAATTTGCACCAACACGTATGTTCCGAGGCCACGGAAAAGTTACAAAGCGCACAGCAGAGAAGACCTAATAGTTGAATACACACTTATCACTTATATAAAATTTATATTATGTCAATAACTGATTTGGTAATCCGACTGAAAAACGGATATATGTCAAGAAAAGAGAGAATTACCTCACCGTATTCTAAATATAGAATATCTGTCCTGGAAAAACTTAAGGCGCTGAACTATATCGAAAAATTTGAAATAGAAGGCGAAGGAGAAATAATTAAAACTATTGTCGTAGATTTGAAATACGAAGGTGGAGTTCCCGCTATTACTGATGTGAAGATTTTCTCTAAGCCAGGTAGAAGATGGTATGTACCTTATAAAGAAATCCGTCCAGTACTTGGTGGTATGGGTAAAGTTATATTATCTTCATCAAAAGGTATTTTGACAGATAAAGAAGCTAAAAAAGAACGTGTCGGTGGTGAGTTACTATTTCATATTTGGTAATTATGTCTAAAGTTGGTCAAAAAGCTATTATTATTCCGTCAGGCGTACAGGTCGATATTAAAGATCAGACAGTCAGTGTCAAAGGCGCAAAAGGTCAGCTCTCATATGAGCTTCCTTCGGAATTGTCTGCAAAAATAGAAAATAATGAACTTAGTGTTGTGCGTTCAGCAGACGAAAAGCCGCAGAAAACGTTGCACGGTCTTTATAGAAATCTAATCGCCAATGGCATACATGGAGTAACAAATGGTTGGAGTAAAAGGCTAGAAATAATTGGCACTGGATTTAACGCCAAGATGCAAGGACAGTCTTTGGCATTGAAACTGGGTTTTTCACATCCCGTCGTTGTTGACCCTGTACCAGGCATACAACTTAGCTTAGAAGGTAATACTATTATTATAGTATCCGGTCATGATAAACAGCTGGTAGGTCAAATTGCCCATCAAATAAAGATAGTTCGATTACCTGATGCTTATAAAGGTAAAGGGATAAGGTACGAAGGCGAACAAATCCGTATTAAGCCAGGTAAAAAAGCAAAAGCAGCATAATTTAATCTTAGTTAATATAAAAACATGAAAAACATAAAATTAATCCGAAAAGCCCGACGAGCCCTTAGAGTCCGTTCAAAAATTAACGGTACTACTGAGAGACCACGAGTCAGTATACATAGGACAAATAGATATATTTATGCGCAAGTTATAGATGACTCAACTGCTAAAACAATCGTTTCTTGCAGCAGTCTTCAAATAAAATCAGAAGGTGTGGTTACCAAATCAGATGATGCGCGTGAGGTAGGTAAAATGCTTGCAGATTTATTAAAGAAAAGCAAAGTAGAAAAAGTAGTGTTTGATCGCGGAAGCTTCGCTTATAAAGGCAGATTAAAAGCACTAGCCGAAGCTTTACGTGAAAATGGTATTGAAGTCTAATGTTATTAATTATTACTATATAGAATGTCTAAAATGCAAAACAATAATCCAGAAGAGCAGAAGTATGAAGAAAGAATACTTCATCTAAGACGTGTATCGAAGAAAACATCAGGCGGTAACTATATCTCATTTTCAGCACTTGTAGCTATTGGGGATCACGAAGGAAATGTGGGGCTCGGCATAGGACGAGGACTTGAAGTGCCACCAGCCATCAAAAAAGCTATAGCTCAAGCAAAAAAGAATATGATTTCAGTACCGATTTTTAAAGACACGTTGCCACACCAAGTGTTAATTAAATTTAAGGCATCACGTATCCTTTTAAAACCAGCCCCTCCAGGTACAGGGTTAAAGGTTGGAGGAGTAGCTCGAGTGATCCTTGATATCGCTGGCGTAAATAATGCTTCAGGTAAAATTATTGGCACACGCAATCAGATTACCAATGCATATGCAGTATTTGAGGCTCTGAAGAAGCTCAAACCACGTATAGTGGCTGCGAAAAAAGAAAAGAAAGTAGTCGTTAAAGAAGAAGTTAAATCAGCTGTAGTTGAAGATATAAAAGCTGAAGTACCAAAAGCGACTGTGAAAAAAGAAGCCGTAAAAAAAGATACAAAAAAAACAGCAGCTAAGGTTCCAAAAAAAGTAGCCGCGAAGAAATAATATTATTTGATTGATATAACATGAATCCTTTATCAAATTTAACACAAACCGTCGAGAAACGAAAAAAAAGATTGGGCCGAGGTGCTGGTTCGGGAAAAGGTGCAAAATCTGGACGTGGTACAACTCGTCATCAGAAAGCGCGAACCGATATCCCTCTTCATTTTGAAGGCGGACAGAATCGATTGGTCAAACGTTTTCCATTGCTTCGAGGAAAGGGTCGTAATAAGCCAGTCAGTCCAAGACCAGCTTTAATTACAATCTCTCATCTTGAAGAATTAAAAACAGGGAGTATTGTAACACTAGAAACACTCGTAACTCAGAACATTATTACAGAAAAAGAAGCTCGAAGTGGGGCAAAGATTGTGGGTACCGGTACTCTGACAAAATCATTGACAGTAGAATTACCAGTTTCACAATCAGCAAAGGGGATCATCGAAAAAGCAGGGGGAACTGTTAAATGAAAGGAGCATTCCAAAAGTTAAAACTTCTTTTTAGCGATCCAACACTCAGGCGTAAAACCTTGGTAACGCTTTTTATTATTCTGGTTTTTCGTGTTTTTGCTTATCTACCTGTTCCAGCTATCGATTTAGATCGTCTTCGAGATTTATTTGCGCAAAGTCAGTTTTTGTCGCTTCTTGATATTTTCTCTGGTGGTACCTTGGTCAATTTCTCAGTGATGGCTCTAGGGTTGAATCCGTATATTAATGCATCTATCATCATCCAACTTCTTACCATGATTTTTCCTCAACTTGAGTCACTATCAAAAGAAGGCGAATACGGTAGACACAAATTAAATCAATACACAAGATTTTTGGCAGTGCCGCTCACTTTTATACAGGCTGTCGGCATATATATGCTTTTACAGAAGCAACAAATCATTGGCGTGCTCAGTCCTATTGAGTTTTTGTCGTTTATTCTTACTTTAGTTGCCGGGACATTTATACTTATGTGGTTTGGAGAGCTTATATCTGAATTTGGTTTAGGTAATGGTATTTCTGTACTTATTTTTGCAGGTATCATTGGACGAATACCGATTACTATTGGTCAAACTATAACCACGATAAATCAAGAAATGATATTTAGTTTTATTGCGTTTGGAGCTATTGCTCTTATTGTGATAGCGGCAGTTGTATTCATCAATGAAGCTGTACGCAAAATACCGGTATATTATGCCCGACGTATCAAAGGTAATAGAATATATCAAGCGGCCAACAATTACCTTCCTTTAAAGTTAAATCAAGCTGGTGTCATTCCGATCATATTTGCAGTATCATTTGTCTTGTTTCCTCAGATTGCTGGCAATTTTTTAAGATATTTACCCAATGCTACACTAGCCAATATCGGGACAGCGCTCGCGCAAACATTTAATCCCTCAGGTCTTACCTATAATGCTCTTTATTTTGTGCTGGTTGTAGCATTTACTTTTTTCTATACGATTGTTGTCTTTAATCCACAAAAAATTGCAGACGAGATCCAGAAACATGGTGGATTTATTCCGGGAATTAGACCAGGAACTGCCACTAAAAATCACTTACAGAGTGTTGTATATAAAATTACTATTTTCGGAGCATTATTCCTTGGTTTAATAGCGGTCCTCCCTGCTATGATTTCTACAGCTACCGGTATTCAAAGTTTGGTCATAGGAGGGACGGGGATTCTGATAGTCGTTTCGGTAGTGCTTGAAACATTCAAGGCAATAGATGCACAACTTGTGATGAAGAATTATGACAAATTCTCATTGTAGTTGGGAAAGTATATAGTATAATTATTTTTTTCCGTTAATTAATTACTCAAAGAATATATGGCTAAAAAACAAAGTAGATATATTGTTGGTTTTGTATGTACAGTATGCAGCGCGCTAAATTATGTGAGTGAAAAAAGTAAAATAAACAGTCCAGAACCATTGAGTCTGAATAAATTTTGTAAAAAATGTAAAAAAGTCACGAAGCATAAAGAAGAGAAAGATCTAGATTAAGCAACAGTAATGAATTTTAAAATATCATGAAGCTTGTTCTTATCGGTATCCAAGGAGCCGGAAAATCAACCCAAGGAAATTTTTTGTCAAAGCGTTTTAAAATCCCTTATTTATCAACGGGACATATATTTAGACAAATTGCCAAAGAAAAAACACAACTTGGAAGATACGTAAAAGAGTTGATGAACTCAGGTGCCTTGGTACCAGATGAAAAGGTTATTGAAATAGTAAATAGCTATTTATCAAAGCCGTCTTATAAAAAAGGATATATCCTAGACGGTTTTCCACGCACACTTAAACAAGCTAAAAAATTTATTAATAATGTAGATAAAGTTATTCACATCCATATACCTGATAAGGAAGCATTATGGAGACTGGCATATCGCAACGATGTTCGCGATGATGACACGATTGAGGCAATTCGAAAAAGAATAGAGCTCTTTAAAAAATTCACCGTTCCCGTACTCGATTTTTACCAAAAGCAGAAAAAATTGGTAACAATAGATGGTACAAAAAGTATCGATGAAGTAAAAGATGAGATACTTAAGTCATTGGGCAAACAGCTCGTCAAGAATCGTCTACACGCCTGGGAACAGAAGAAAGAGACAATTATGGCTATTGTTGGCCTCCCTGGTGCAGGAAAGACGGAAGCAGCTGAGTATCTCAAGTCAAAGGATATACCACTTATCTCCTTTTCAGAAATAGTAAACAAAAAAATTGATAAGTTGAATTTACCCCATACTCTTGAGGTACACCACAAAGTTCGTCAGGAACTGAGAGCAGAACATGGCTTTGAAGCAATGGCAGTCCTTAGTAAACGAAAGGTAGATCTGGCACTTAAAAAAAATCGAGTTGTTGTCATTGAAGGGATGCGTTCCTGGGAAGAATTTGAGTTTATGAAAAAGAACTTCCCCAAAAGCCGCATTTTCATTATTGCCATACACGCAGATAAACACAAAAGATATGAACGTATTTCAGCACGCCCTACACGCTCAGATTTAAAAGGTGAATCACGAGATATCGATGAATTGATTAGTACTCATATGGGTCCGACAATAGCATTTGCAGACTATGTAGTAAAAAATAATTTTTCAAAGGAAGAGTTCTATAACAAACTTGATGAAGTATTTCGAGAAATATATTTTTCATAACACGCAGTGATGATACATCTAAAAACGAATCAAGAGATTGAAATAATGAAAGAAGGCGGCGCAATCCTAGTTCAAGTAATGAAAGAACTGGTGCCACAGATAGCGGAGGGTATGACAACGAAAGAAGTAGACCAACGCGCTGATGCTCTGATCGCCAAACATGGGGCTCTGGCATCTTTTAAGACAGTACCAGGATATTCTTGGGCAACATGTTTACCGGTAAATGCCCAGGCTGTCCATACACCGCCAAACAAACATATATTAAAAGTAGGTGATATACTTACTATTGATATTGGAGTATACTATAAAGGCTATCATACAGATTACGCGACGACAGTACATATGGGTGATGTAAAAGATGAAAAAGTCGAAAGATTTTTAAAAATAGGAAAAGAGACACTAGATCAAGCAATAAGTCGAGTAAAAGAAGGTGAATATTTAGGGGTGATAGCTAAGTTTATCCAGGAAACAATTGAAGGTAATGGCTATTTTATATTAAAAGACCTTACCGGGCATGGTATCGGCCGAAAATTGCATGAAGATCCATATGTGTTAAATTATGTAGATCGACCGATAAATAAGACATATAAGATTAAAAATGGTTTAGTTATAGCCGTTGAAATTATATATTCAATGGGCAGTGAAGAAATTGCATACGAGAAAAAAGATGACTGGTCAATAGTTAGTAAAGACTTTAGCTTGTCAGCATGCTTTGAAAAAACAATTGCAATTCAAGAAGGAAAGACCTTCATTTTAACGTGAGTTTATGATACAATATACCTTTTATGAAAGCTAAGAAAGAAAATGTTATTATTGTTGAAGGAGAAGTCCTAGAAAATCTTCCCAACACAATGTTTAAAGTCTCGATTAAAGACAGAGAAAGTAATAGTGAAAGGGTTATTTTGTGTTATTTATCAGGTAAGATGAGGCAGCATTATATTAAGATTTTGCCCTTAGATAAAGTTCAGGTGGAGCTTACTCCATATGATTTAAATAGAGGGCGTATAATTTATAGAAAAATATGAGAGTACTATCAAGTCCAATGCCAAGATGTCCATTATGTAAAGGAGTAGTCCGTAAAGGAACCTACTATATTATCTGTCCCAGAAATCCTAAGCATAAACAAAAGCAAGGTTAATAATTGTAAATAGAAAAAATTAAATAATAATTACTTAAATCACTATGCCTCGTCTCATCGGAATACTTTTACCAGATAATAAACGCATAGATTATGCGTTGACCCTTATTTATGGAATAGGTTGGACTCGTTCTAAGAAAATTCTGGAACAATCTAAAATTCCTGCAGAAAAAAGAGTAAAAGAAATCACTGAAGATGAGCTGAAAGCACTCACTCAAGTAATCGAAAAAAGTTTTAAAGTCGAAGGAGATCTTCGCGAAGAACAAAATGATAATGTTAAGCGACTTCGAGAAATTGGTTCCTATCGAGGTATGCGTCATGGTATGGGTCTGCCAGTCCGTGGACAGAGAACTCGTTCAAACGCCCGTACAAAACGAGGTAAAAGAAAGACAGTTGGAGCTCTATCCAAAGAGGCATGGGCAAAAATGGAAGGTAACTCAGGAGGATCAAAATAATTTAACGTACACGTATGAAACAAACTAATAAAGCAAAAAACACAAAAATAGTTGAAAATGGCAGAATCTATATAACTGCTACATTTAATAATACGCTTGTCACCATCACTGATGAGATAGGTGGTACATTGGTTGTCAATTCTTGCGGTATGCACGGATTTTCAGGCACACGTAAATCTACGCCATACGCAGGTACAGTTACTACTGAATCGGCTCTTAAAAAGGCAGTGGAGGTATATGGTCTAAGAAAAGTAGATGTATTTGTAAAAGGTATAGGCCCAGGACGTGAAGCTTCTTTGCGCGCAGTTCGTGCTTCAGAAGTAGATATCGGTAAAATTGTGGATATTACGCCAATTCCACATAACGGTGTACGTCCACCTAAAGTTCGACGAGTATAACTTTTAATTTTTATTATTAACTAATATGCGATATACAGGCCCGAAAAACAGAATAGCACGTAGAGAGAACATGGATCTAGGTCTTAAAACTACCGGATCAAAATCACAAGCTTTACTGCTCAAAAAAATAAACATTTTGCCGGGGCAGCACGGCACCAAAGGCAGAAGAAAGCGTTCTGAGCATTCTCGTCAACTACGAGAGAAGCAGAAACTTCGATATACATTTGGTGTTACTGAAAAGCAACTAAAGAACTATTTTGGTAAAGCTTCACGACGACGCGGAAATACAGCAGTATTCTTAAGCGAATTGCTCGAGCGAAGACTTGATAATATAGTTTACCGACTTGGTTTTGCGCCAACACGAGCCGCAGCCCGCCAATTGGTCTCGCATGGACATATAACAGTAAATGAAAAGAAAGTGACTATCCCATCTTTTCAAGTGGAGGTAGGCGAAAATATTTCTTTTGCTCGTGAAGAGTCAAAAAAAATCCCATATGTAGAAAATTATCGAGCACAAACCGATCTAATAATCCCAGAATGGCTAGAAGTAAAAAAAGATGTTGGAAGCCTGAATGAGGTACCCAATACAGCTTTACTTGAAAAAATGATTAATTTGCGATTAGTTATTGAGTTTTATTCAAGATAATTTTTAAAAGTTTAAGTTATTTTATATTTCATATGATAGAACCCATGTTTACAATATCAGCGGAAGAGCAATCTAATACGTATGGTAAATTTGTATACGAACCACTGCATGCAAGTTTTGGGAATAGTATTGGTAACGCAATGCGTCGTACCTTATTATCTTCCCTTCCAGGAGCTGCAATCGGATATATAAAATTCCAGAAGGCTGCGCATTTTTTTACTGCCATCCCAGGCATAAAAGAATCAGTCCTTGATATTGTGCTAAATCTTAAACAAGTACGTTTCCAGGTTACCGGAGAAGGTCCATTTAATTTTAATCTTTCAGTTAAAGGTGCACAAAAGGTATATGCAAAAGATATACAAGGTGAAGTGGAAGTTGTAAATGGCGATCTTTATCTTGGTCAGATTACTGATGATAAAGCATCCTTAGAATTTGACGGTGTAGTTGAAGTAGGCTATGGTTATCAGTCTGCCGATGAAAAAGAATCAAGGACCGGGTATACCACTGTTGATTCAGCTTATTCCCCTGTAACTAAAGTGAATTTTAAGGTAGAAGAGGCACGTGTTGGACGAACATCCAATTTTGACAGACTTATCATGGAAGTATGGACAGATGGAAGTGTTTCACCTGCAGAAGCAGTAAAACACGCTAGTATGATTTTGACAAAGCATTTTCAAGGTATTCATGAAGGCAAGAGTAAGCAAGTAGAAGATACATCAGCAGATTCTATTGCAGAAGCAGATGCTGTCAATCCAAAAGTATACGAAACTATAATTGATGAGCTCAATTTGCCATCGCGAGTGATAAATGCATTGCTCCGTGAGAATATTGAAACAGTTGCGGATCTTGTTGATCGCGGCAAAGAAGAACTTACAAATTTGAAGGGTGTTGGAAAAAAATCCATTGATCTTATCGTTGAAGAACTGAAGAAGATGGATGTTGAATTGAAATAAGTTACAATACTTGTATGAAACATAGAGTTAAGAATATAAAATTTAGTCGAGGTCAGGATGCCAACCAGATGATGGTAAAGAAACTTCTTATCAATTTTTTGAGAAGTTCTCAACTTGTCATCACTGAAAAGAGAGGGAAGGCTCTGAAGATGTATCTCGATAAAATATTATCAAAAACAAAGGAACAGAATGAGGCAAATAAAAACTATTTACTTCGTTATTTTCCCAAGCAGAAAATCGTAGATGTATTGTTTACTCAAGTTGGACCAGCTATTCAAAATATAAATGGTGGTTATACTTCACTGACTAAGTTAAATCAACGTGATTCGGATAGCGCCTATATGGTAAAAATCCAATGGGCTCATCCCATCACTATAGATTGGGGTAAGACCAAGGAAGAATTAAAAGTAGAAAAAAAATCAAAGAAGAATACGAAAAAAACAGTAGTTGCAGAAGAAGTTAAAGAGTAATTAGTATTTGATGATATTTCAAAGTAAATAAATATGGCACAACAAACAAAATCTACACGACCAGTCTCAGAAAAAGACGTAGTTCGTAAATGGCATATCATAGACGTCAAAGGTAAGACACTTGGACGTGAAATACCTCGTATTTCAGAATTGCTTCAAGGCAAACACAAAGTGACCTATGTCCCGTATCTTGATTCAGGTGATTATGTGATCGTGATAAATGCAAAAGGAGTCGGTCTGACTGGCCGTAAGGAGCAAGATAAAGAGTATAAATATTTTTCAGGTTATCCAAATGGTCAAAAAGTGGTTAAATTTAAAGATATGCTCGCTCGAAATCCTAAAGAGATTGTGCGCCATGCGGTATCGGGTATGCTGCCTAAAAACAAACATAGAGATCAGCGTTTAGCCCGTCTTTATATTTTTGAAAATGAACAGCATCCATATGCTGATAAATTAGCAAATTCTAATTCTAAATAAGATAGAATATTATCATTTGTTTTCTCTATACAATGCCTAAAAAAAATACCGATATCAAATATTACGAATCAGTGGGACGTAGAAAAGAAGCTGTTGCACGCGTCCGACTTTATATTGTAGGTAAAGATAAAACTGCGACTGTTAACGGCAAAAAGATAAAAGAAGGAGAAATCATGGTGAATGATAAACCTATCGCCGAAATATTTCCATTGTTGTCTCATGAAAAGCGCTATTTAAAGCCACTTGCTTTGACAAATAATGTGCAGAGGTATGCAGTATCTATACGTACAGCTGGAGGGGGCGTAAATGGCCAAATAGAGGCTATTATGCATGGCCTGGCACGAGCTATACAGACTGCAGACGAGACTATGAGACCAGTTTTAAAACAGGAAGGACTTCTAACTCGTGATCCACGTACTCGTGAGCGACGTATGGTCGGTACTGGAGGCCGCGCACGTCGTGCAAAACAGTCACCAAAGCGATAATACTACAGTATACTGAATGTAAGTATGCGTACACTTTCAATCATTATCCTTTCCTATAATACGGAACAGATTACACATCAGTGTTTGGATTCCCTTATCCAAAATGTACGCGCGAGTGAAGGTATCCATTTTGAAATAATAGTAGTCGACAATGCTTCCTCCGATAATTCTCCACAAATGCTTACTGCCTTTCAGCACAAGAATAAACTGAGTAATCTGACTTGTAAAATCATACTCAATGAGACGAATGAAGGCTTTCCAAAAGGCAACAATCGTGGCGTCCGCGCCTGCCATGGGGAATATGTCCTGTTTTTAAATTCTGATGTTTTAGTTGGAAACGTACGTTGGGAAGAAATACTAGATTATATGCAGAGTAATACAACTATAGGTGCCTTGACTGTACGTGTTAATCTACCGTCACAGCGTATAGATCCTGCATCCCACAGGGGTTTCCCCACAATCTGGAACTCTTTTACCTATTATGCAGGGCTGGAAAAGTTATCACGACATTTACCTTTTTTTTCGCACATGTTTGGAGGATACCATCTCATATATCAGTCTCTGGATAGTATTCATGAGATAGATTCGCCCAGTGGTGCTTTTTACCTTATGAAGCGTACAGTTTTTGAAAAACTAGGCGGATTTGACGAAGAATTTTTTATGTATGGAGAGGATCTTGACCTATCATTTCGTATTAAAGAGGCAGGTTATACAATATGGTACTATCCAAAATATGAAGTATTGCATCTCAAACATCAAAGTGGGCTTAAAAAAAACAAAACTACAGTTCGATCAAAAACAAAAGGCTATTTTTATAACGCAATGAAAATATTTTATCGTAAACATTATGCAGCCAAGCATCCGAAAATAATCAATAATGTGATATATTTTTTTATAGATTTAAAATCAATGTTTTAACCTATGGCACATGAACGTAAACGTATTGGTATAGACGCACGCTTGTATTATGAAACCGGTGTGGGTGTGTATCTGCGCAATTTTTTACATTATCTTCAGAAATTGGCGCCCGATAGTTATCAATTTCATATATACGTCCTCGAAAAAAATTCTTCTCAAATACATTTTGCAAATCCACTATTTATAAAAAGGGAAGTACGATCTAAATGGCATACTTTTTCGGAACAGCTCGTTTTTCAGCAGGTGCTTATGAATGATCGATTGGATCTTATGCATTTTACCTATTTTAGCTATCCGGTGCTGTATCGTCGTCCATTTATTGCGACAGTGCATGATCTTACACCCTTATTGTTTAAAACAGGTAAAGCCTCGACACTGCCAACTTTTCTGTATGAGATAAAGCACTCTATTTTTTCGTACATTTTAAAGCAGCAGGTGCAAAGGGCAAAAGCCATCATTACTCCTACAGAAGCCGTAAAGCGACAGCTAGAGCAGATTTATGGCTCAAAGTATAGTCATAAAATAATGGCACTCTACGAAGGAGTAAATCATGAATTTTTTAAGGCAGAGCAAAATAAAGCCTTAGCAAAGCGTTTTACTCGTCCCTTTTTCTTATATGTAGGAAATTTCTATCCACATAAAAATGTAGATAGATTGATCGAAGCATTCACTCAAATAAATCGTGATGATATAGACCTAGTACTTGCAGGACCTGATAATTATTTTTCAGGGCAACTTGAAAAGATAGTTGAAGAAAGACAGATTCCCAATATACATATGTATCATCCATCGCATCCTGATGATTTGCTTTTTTTGTATAAAAACAGTTTGGCTCTGGTAAACCCATCCCTTTCAGAAGGATTTGGATTGCCCGTTGTAGAAGCTGCCTACTGTGGCACTCCTGTAATAGCCTCAGATATAGATGTTTTCAGAGAAATTCTTGGCAATAATTATTATGCATTTAATCCTGCACAAACAGAATCTATACAAGAAGTATTACTTCATTTTTTGCAAGATAGTCATAAAAAGAAGCCAGTATTAGACAGCAAATATTCGTTTGAACGCATGGTTACTCAATATCTTCAGCTTTTAAGTAAAATTACCTAACTATTGATGTGTCCAGTCGGCCCAATCCATAAGACGGCCACCACCATTGGCTTCAGGGGTATAG
>CAZPYR010000018.1:0-19014 GCA_964590815.1 uncultured Gammaproteobacteria bacterium
ACCGCTGCACTCGGCCACTATGCGACCTCTCCTGTATTAGCTAATAGATTTATATTTTGAAAAAGAGCTTCTTTATTATAATACGACACAAGCATAATCGTACAAGAATTTTATATTATACTAATCTTACATGTACCATGATGTGCCAAAAAATATACTTGATCAACTGAAAGGTGAGCCCGTAGATTTTATAGTGCAGTCTACTCATGATTATGTGAAGCGATCGCTCGGCTGGATAATGGGAGGTCTTACATTTATATTTGCTCCATTCCTTTTATTTCCTTTACTCTTTTCAGTTCCCATATTTGAAATTTTGATCAAAGGCAGTACAACCATCACGGTAAATGGGACACCAGAGATCTATACAACAGTAAATCCTTGGGGAGCTATTCTTTTTGCAGTGTTCCCTATCTCTTTGATTTTTCTCATTTTTGCACCCTTTATATGGCTCTTTATAAAAGCCTTTAAGATGGTGAATAGAAAAGGTAAATGGTATGCAGGGACAAACCAGCATCTTATCGAATGTTCGCAAGATTCGATAGATTACTATCGATGGAGCGAATTTGAAGATACGATTAAAACAAATGTAAAGAACGGTAAAATGGATATCATTATGACTCTTAAAAAGAATCATATTCCACAACAAGATGCAGCTACCCAGCAATTGAGCAGCGTAAATATAGCTTTTAATGGGAAAACAATTGATTTACAAAATAGTCATTTCTTATTTATGAATAAAATAGGGTTGCTTGGCCTTACGAATGGAAACTTCGTGCTAAATATGATTCAGCACAATATGGAGGGGATTAAAAAATAATCAAATATCTTTAACATACTTGGATCTAATAAACAAGGGTCTAAGTCTTTGACAAAAATAATATTTGGTCATATTATGATAATTAGTGATACAAGGCAAGAAAATAAATAAACAACGAATTTCTACAGAAATTGTCAATATCTCAAAGTACTTCCTGATTCTTTTTTTTGGAATTGTCCTCTTCTACTTTCTTTTTGGTAAAGGTTTTTTCAAATCTGCCTATAAATCGAGGGCTGCCCCTATAAAAACAAAGATTTATGGACTAGGGGATTCTATTCTTGTAGGTCAAAAAGATTGTACGATTAATCCTATATTATGTTTTTTTGAAGCATATACTTATTTATATCTACTGGCAAATCAAGCTCGAAGCACCCAGTCTATTCAGTACATAAATGCCGGCTATGGAGGAACAACCGCCTATGGTACATCTTCATACGTAAACCCACCTTATAAAAATGGATTTATCAATAAGTCCACTACTATTCCCAATACACAAACTGTATTATCTAGACCTGAAAACCTTACCTCCAGTGGAAAAAGTGGATTGTTGCGAGCTAATGAAGGCGAATTTTCGCAAGTGCAAGGTTCTGATGTCATCATAAGTTATGGCAGAAATGATGTGAATATGGCAAGTATTTCTATTGATAATTTTGCCTCCGCAATGACTCAGATAGTGGCGTCATTTAATAATACAAATAACATAACACTTTTGACAATACCCCCTATGAATCCAACAGCTTGGTCGCTATATGTACCCCCAGCATCGCGTAGGAAAGAATTTGATGCTCGCATACGATCACATAGTTTTCCAATAGAACTTGATAGATTTTTCTCTGCGCAGATTTGGGAACTTGCATATAAAAAAAATATGGAGATTGTACCAGTTCATGAAAATTTGTATTTTTATCCAAATACTGCCTATTTTTCGAGCGATGGTATACATCCCAGTAGTAATGGACACGTACAGCTATACAACCTTATACGAAATAGATCAAAAGTTATACAAAACACGCTTAATACTGTAAGTAAAGATGAATCCTTTAAAATTACAGGGAATAATACAGGACAAATAGTTTTTAAACAGAACGGGTCCTTTTATTATTCTGAGGCTTTCCAATCAACTGACGCAAAACCATTTTATTATACAAAAATCACTACTGACGGGACAGTATATGCTACTGGTAAATCTATGACAGTGTCAAATGTACCACAAGATATCATACTGACAGCATTGAAAAGCAACTATTTACCTGAAGAAAAATTAGCAATGCATATAACAAATACGTCTCGAATTAAATCGGGTACCGCCAAGATCTATTATGCATCGGATGCAAGAATAAGTAATTATTGTTCTGCTCAATGGCAAATATTACCAGGCAATTACACAGGTAATTTTTTTATATCTCAAGAAAATATAAATAAGTATTTTCAAAAAGGATCGTATACTATAGCACTTATTTATACAGATAATGCAGGTGTAAATTTTACAGGCAATCCATCAGGCTCCTGTAGTACTACTTTTAAAACTAATAGTAATGCATTCGCAAGAATTACCATACAGTGATTAGATACTTCTTATATCTGTCTGTCTTATACATGGTATGCTTTCTGTATGACTGGACGTACTCATGACCTTGCTGCATTTACCGCACTCAATATCGTTTTTCTCTCGCTTAAAACAATACCCGATATCACCCTCGCCACTATGCTTACTGCAATTGGAGCAAATATGATAGGGGGACTGCTACCAGATATAGACAATGCGACATCTGATATATGGGATAAGGTACGTGGAGGAAATATTTTGGGAAAGATCATACAGCCACTCGTGGGCAAGCATCGTATGATTTCACACTCGATCCTGGGGATGTTTCTTATTGGCTACCTCTTAGATCTTGTTCTTGCCTGGATGCATACATTTTTTCTCGTAGATATGGATGTTATCTGGTGGTCGGTGATGATTGGCTATTTTTCACACTTAGTCACCGATTCGATGACCAAGCAGGGCGTGCCTTGGCTCTTCCCTATACCAATTCGATTTGGTATCCCACCATTTGAAGCATTGCGTATGAAGACAGGCGGATTTACAGAAAAATTTATTGTAGTGCCAGGGCTGATATTAATGAAT
The DNA here is from genome assembly GCA_964590815.1 of uncultured Gammaproteobacteria bacterium. Taxonomy (GTDB): domain Bacteria; phylum Patescibacteriota; class Microgenomatia; order UBA1406; family GWC2-37-13; genus CAZMJG01. Next base: position 2,946 of record CAZPYR010000018.1, read on the forward strand.
GTATATCTTATATATACCAATTACGCGAGCTATGTCACATTGGTAAAATCATTTTTCTAAATCTAAGATGTGATCTATTCGTACTTGTGCGACAAAGTCGTAGACATGCGATACAAGTACCATTGCTCCTTCATACTTGTCCAGTGCTTGTGCAATGACTGGCAAATGACGGAAGTTTATATGATTTGTAGGCTCATCTAGTATGAGCAAACCAGGCTGAAGAAGTACAAGTCTTGCAAAAGCGACTAGCCCTTTCTGACCTTCAGAAAGAAAACCGATTTTACTACTGATGATATCTGATGTAATGAGAAATCCAGCGGCGGTAGATCGTAGTTTATGTTCATTGAGGACGCCATCTGATTCCATGATTGCACGGGTGAGACAATTATAGACAGTTTCTTCAAAATCTAGCGTAGAGAAATCTTGGCTATAATACCCGATACGAATACTAGGCGTGAGGACAATGCCATCACTATTTCCATGAGACAAGGTTTGGATGAGCGTACTTTTGCCGATGCCATTGGGGCCTTCGATAAGCAAATGTTTGCCTTTCAATAAAAAAATATTTGCATTTTTTGTGACAAGTTTATGATCTTGCATTACTTTAAAAGAGTTTATCTTAAGTGCTTCACCCGTGATGCCTTCTTGTACAGGTATCGTGAAAGGACGGATTGTCTTGTCTTCTTTTCGAACATCTACTTTTTCACTCTCTAGTTTTTCTATCTTCTCATACATTTTTTTGGCAACATTGCGCATTTTTCCTCCTTTATTCGCAAAGAAATTTGCTTTCTCTTTGCTATCTAGAATGCCGCGCTCCATTTGGGCATTTAGTCTATTTTGTTTCTCTATACGTGCGGCAATCTCACTCACTACATCATGATAATCTCCGGCATATTGCTCTACTTTTTTTGTATGACTATCCAAATAGAGCACCCCCTGCGTAAACGCATTTAAAAATTCGGCATCGTGAGATATGACAATACAACTTTTTTCATAATCCATGAGAAACTGGGTAAGGTGTGAAATACCTGCATAATCTAGATTGTTGGTGGGTTCATCTAACAGGAGTAAATCTGGGTTCTGTATAAGTGCGGAGGCGAGTAGTAACCTGGCCTGCTGTCCACCGGAAAACGATTTTATAATCTTTTCTTCAGGTGCAACAAGGTTTACTGCATCTAGTACCTGGCTCATTTTACGCCTCACTTCATAATCATGCTCTTCTTTTGACCATTTTTTAAAAAAGGCCAATACCGTGAGTTCTTTGTCTTCAGGGGCGATGACCTGGTGTGCCGTAGCTACAGTCATGCCACGATCCACCACGATGGCACCTGACTCAGGTTGAAGTACCTGAGTGAGTAGTTTGAAGAGGGTGGTCTTGCCTGCCCCATTTTGGCCCATGAGGGCGATCTTCATGCCTCGGCGGACCGAGAACTTCACTTCATCGAGTATTGTCTTATTGTGTCCAAATGAAAATGATACATTTTCAAATCGAATGACTGTATCCATAGGCAACTTGCGGTAGATTAACTTAAACGATATAAAATAGGTAGTTAATTCAGAGAAGTATTATACCATTAATCTTGGTATGACAGTGTGGGAGATGAGATTTTTAGGTTAGATACCTAGCACGAGATAAGAATTTTTATATAGACCAGTTTTGAACTCCCATGTTTTCTAATTCCGCACATAAATCGTATTCACCATCAATAATATTACCTTTTTGAAGGTATGCCAAATATGAATTATTTGATAATGGTAAATAACAGTTCTTAACAGTACTTTTAGTCATTTGAGTAGTATCTTCAGGGTTGGTAACTGTAGTTATACATGTCTGCTTTATAGCAGGAAGAGATGAAACAGTCGTACTTTCATTTATACAAGCGATTTCGGAATACGTACTTATTTTCTTTGAATAGTCAGTAATACTCTTGGTTATCGTTAACGTTCTATGAAATCCAGGAAATAGTTCATAATAGGTATCTCGTTCGCCTCCCAAATAGAAAAAGTTATTAGCGTTTTTCTCATAGAGAGTTAATACCAGCTCGTTCTCGGGGAGTTCGTTTTGAATAGCATCTACACGAGATATATCCTTATTCCAAAATGTTCCAGCTATTCTACCTGAGCCCATTCTATCTAGTCTCACTACTCCTTTTTCAAAAGAAAATGTTTTATTCAGATTGTCTACAATATCTTTAGGCTTACTGAGTGTGGGTTCTATATGCTGAACTATATTTGTATCAATTGTATTATTAAGACTTATTGTTTGTTCGTATCTGCGCCCATACATGAATGCTATTATTGGTAGTGCGATAAACATAACTAACGCAATACTTTTGGATAGGTATGTTACCGTTGTGAGTTCTTTTGGTAAGTTCATATATCTAAGTATATGAGTCATATTTTAAGCTGTCAATTAACCTATGCAGAAGGAGAGTCATTGAATATCTGAAATTGCGAGTTTAGCGAACCGTCGGTTCTCATCCGATCCAAAAATATAAGATGAAATTTTTTCTTATGAACTAAATACTATTTTGATATAATCACTTGTAGTTATATGAGCCATCCCTAGTTTATGCTAGATTCATCTGTAGATGTCCCAAAACCCCTTATAAAAGATTTGTTAACTCAGAATAGTAGGGCTGCATTGCTAGAATTGACAGATACTGACAGTAGTAGTCAATGGAGCGAATTAAAAAAACAAGTATTTTTATTAGATTCTAAGATCATAAAATTGTTTGCACCTTATGAAGATAAAGAACTAACAAATGAAGATATAACTCGTCTTAAAGAAGAATTAGTGGCTTGGAAAGAACAAGATCCGACTCTTGAAAAGGATTGGCAACTCATAGGTCTAGGGAGTTATATCAGTTCTGTTTGTTATGCGAATGAAGAGTCCTTTGAAAACGTAGGAATACTTTTTGGTGAAGCATGGAACGACATACCATCAGAAATTCAGGAAAGAGCTCTCATTCAAGGAATCAAGATTAGTGTGTTAAGGCAAGAAATGGATGATTACGAGTGGCTTAAAGAACATTTCAATCCTGCTGACAAATTAATACAAGAAGGAGTAGCTAAGGCATATGCTGATTGTGCAGAGCAGGGCTGGTTTGAGCCCGCAAATAAGTTGAAAAGACAGTTTTCAAGGACAGTTACATTTCCTCCAGTTGATAAGACCGTATGGAAGAATGGATTAGTAGGTCAACTACGTTATGGTGGAGCATCTGCTGACATGGCAGAGTTAGCTCATTTCTGTGACATGTCACAATCAGAGATAATTCAAGAACTCAATAATAGGATTACCTCTATGCAATCTGATTGGCCCATAGATACATATATATCTATCTTTAAACTGGATATAGAAAGCCAACAAAATTTATATAATAATCCCACACTTCGAGATATAAAAGAACAATTTGAAGCGTTGCCTAGTTTTAAACAGTTATCTTTTCCTATAAGATTACGATTTCTGGTAATGGAACAAGATTCTCCAGGGAGGGGAATCAGTCTTCTTAAATCTTCAGATTATTTGGTTAGTGCAATTGAGGAGAATAAAGAGATGGCTAGTGCTTTATTAGCAGGTTTATTACGAGCAGATGATATTGATAGAGAAAACATAGCAGCAATATATGACATATACAAAGCTTCTATAGGAAAACATAATAAACTTAACAGAAATCTGCTAAACCAGAAACTATTAGCATATAAAAGCAATAGTGCAATCGTTGAATCGATGCGAAAATATGATATAGATGTCGAACAATGGCTCAATTATTCCGAAATAAGAACTTTTCAGCTACAACAAGAAGAAAGAAATGTTGGTGTTTTAGTTACTACTCCTATAGAACGTATTGTTAGAAGCATAGAAAAATTACAAACAACATATAAACATCTATTAGGTCCATTTCAAGAAAAATTTACACAAACAACAATCGTACAAGAAGATAAGGCAAGATTAGAAGAGCAGTTGCAAGAAATTAATGTCCAACTAGAAACCTCTCAAAATGATGAAAGAAAAACAAAAGGTTTAATAATAGCAAAGGGTAATTTAATAGGTAAACTTGCATCCATAAAACAGATATCAGCATGGCAAAAGATTTTTGGTGATTTAGCTAGTATACAAGCTCCACTTGTAGACGTTCAAAGCTTATTACAGAACAGCCGTAATGCTGATCAAACACCATCTGGAAACGAAAAAGTGCTAAATTTTTTGCAGAAAAAAATACCTACTATTCAATCAAGGATAAAAGCCTACCAGAGTCAAGTGAAGGCAATCTGTATATCAACACTGGGTGAAGATGTCGCTGATTCAATATTTTCGGAGATAGAAGCACAGACAAATGAAGATGTTGATCATTTAGATTTTGACTTTAACTCGATAAACGAAATAGTATCCAAACCAAAAGCAAAAAAAAGTCCATATGTTGGAAAAACAATGATAGTTAAAGTATGGGATCGCAATCCCAATGTAGATCTGTTTTTAGGTAACTTTACAAATTGTTGTGTTCGGATTGATTCAGGGATCCATGAAGGTGAAGTGCCAATCGCAGATTACCTTACTGATGTCGGAATACAAGTTATAGAAGTTATTGATGAAGAAAAAGGCATTCCAGTAGTCGCTGCATGGTGTTTTCCAGGCGTTGATGATAAAGGTACTATTAAATTTTTAATAGACAATATAGAGGCTGATACAGGATACAGCGCACCTTTTCGAGAGCAGATCACTGCCGAATTGAAAGCGTTTATTCATGATTATTCCTTAAAATGTCGTATCGAGCGTGTGTATCAAGGTCCATATAATAATGATCTAGTAGTTGCTGATTTTGATACAACTACTAATAAAATTGGTGGGTACAATAAAGAACATGGATATTATTTAGAATCAGAACAAGAGGAAAATGAAGAATAATAAAGTTATTTATGCAGATACTTGCTTGTAAGCTGTGGCTATCATCATGCCTTCATCTACAATAGCTCCCAGTACCTGAGTGAGTAGTTTGAAGAGGGTGGTCTTGCCTGCCCCATTTTGGCCCATGAGGGCGATCTTCATGCCTCGGCGGACCGAGAACTTCACTTCATCGAGTATTGTCTTATTGTGTCCAAATGAAAATGATACATTTTCAAATCGAATGACTGTATCCATAGGCAACTTGCGGTAGATTAACTTAAACGATATAAAATGGGTAGTTAATTCAGAGAACTATTATACCATTAATCTTGGTGTGACAGGGTAGGAGATAAGATGTTCATTTTGGAAATGTGTCGTAATATCTGCCCTGGTTAAAGCTTGACAACTACGAAATGTATCTGTGGTTTCTGTAAATATTATTTAAGTTCCTTTGTTATGAGAATGGATAGGTAAAGTAATAGTAAATGTACTACCCGATCCAAGTGAAGATTCTACATGAATCGATCCATGATGGAGCTCAATTAATTGTTTGGAAATATATAGCCCTAAACCCGTTCCCGTTGCCGCAGCAGAGTAAACCGAAAGAGAGCTTTCAATTCGGCCAAATTTTTTAAATAATCGGGCAATATTTTCTTTAGAAATCCCTTTTCCCGTGTCACGTATCGCAATCTGTACTTCACTATTAGTACCTTCTACGAGTAGTGTCACGGTACCTCCCTGTGGCGTATAGTTGATTGCATTGTCTAGTAAGTTGATACAAACTTCCTTAATCCTGTCTTTATCTAAAGATAACGGCAGAATAGTTGTTTTTGTCTTTTCATATAAAAAATGTATTCCTTTGTTTTTAGCAAATTGTCTCATCTCATCTGCTACTTCATCGATAATCGGTTCAATCGATTGAATTGAAAGATGGATACTGAGGCTTCCCGACTCTATGTGCGTTACGGTCAAAGTATTTTTTACAAGCCTGATTAGACGTTCTGAAGATTCATAACATGCATTTAGGTATGATATCGTTTGCGGATTAGCAACTTGAAATTGTTTTGGTCTATTCAGGATCATCCACAAATTATTACGAATGATAGTAAGAGGTGTTCGTAAATCATGTGAGGTGATAGACAAAAATTCATCTTTCAACTGATCAAGTAATTGTAGATCCTCATATTGTTTTTGTAGTTTGGCATAAGCGTCCTGTAATTTTTTTGTTGCCTCATCTACTTTTTGTTGTAACGTCTTATTAAAATGATCTACTTTCTGATAAAGAAGAGCACGACCTATCGCGATAGATAATAAAGAAGTAATGGATTTTAGGAAATTGACGTCTTCAATGGAATAAGCAGTATTATTTTGTTTTTGACCAAGGAAAATAAACCCTTTAACCTCATTATTGATGAATAATGGAAATACTGCTTTAAGCTTTTCTTTTTTCATAAATGCAAGGATCTGCCTGACCATATCTTGTGTGTGAATATCCTGCAATTCTTCAAAGATAAGTGGTTCATTATTGTTATTTGTCTTCCAATAGTGAGGGAACATATCCCATTCTTGGAGTTGTTTACGAAAATTGAAATTGTGGGTTGTCTGATAGGTAATTTTATTGCTTGGTTCACTAGTTAAAAATATTCCCGAAAATTTACATAGGATCGTCGCGTCAATAATATCTAAGGCTGTGTGCGTAATATTGGATAATATGAGTTGTGTGTTGACTCTTTTCGATAGCGCAGATCGAGCTTCAGAAAAATCCATTCCTTGATTAATAATTGTCCGATATATAATTCTTTTCAGCAGTTTATTTGTATGGATCAGAATATACGTAAAAAGAAGAGCAAAAATAAAGCCGGAAATATAAGACATGGGGGTAAAGATACTTCCCCATAAGGATGTTTGTATATAGTAGATACCATAGAATACGGTAAAAGGAATTGCTGCCAGTAATAGACCGTGTAAAACCTGCCCAATAAAAAAGCTTATGCCAAATAAACGATGCTTGATGATAGCATAGGAAGTAAACGCAATCCAGATAAATGTGCAAACTTGCCCTACCCAATTCAACTCAAAATATCCCAAGGTGGGCAAAATCAAATTTGTTAGCATAGCGGGAGCTGAAGCAAACGTAACGCCAAGAATAATATAAAATAGTTGGGTTTTAATAAGAGGATTAGCTTTTAAAAATTTTTTCAGGAGGACAAAATATGAAAGGGTAAAAAAAGCCGGGATATAGAGAAAATATGCGTAATATCCTATACCAAATAACAGATGTTTTTCTCCTGTGGGCATAGAGACAACCTTTTGAATCACTAGGCCATCGAGTACGGTAATTAGAGCCATCAGGATATTTATGGTTACAATTGTGTAGATTTTCCATAGATCTACTTTTTTTTCATGAAAGTACAGACCAAATATAAGGAATCCGGTAGGTACAAAGGTAGGAAAAAAGTAGAGAAGCACTGCTGAAATATGTTCAATAGTTCCGCTTGTGGCCCGATACAATACCATCGAAAGACACCATCCGGCAATAGCATATACTGTGGCTTTAAACGCCGTATTAGCATGATTTTTCTCTGTTTTGAGATGAAGTATGACAGCAAGAAGGAGATTTATGCTAAAAGATAGAGTGATTAATATATTCCGTACATCCATACTCTACTAGCATAGCACACGTCTACTGTCGTTGTCGAAACATAGACTTGGGTATTTCCTGCCCAAAGCTCTGGAGCGTTGGTACCTGGAAACCCAGGTGTTCGGCAATTGCTGTTACCTTTGCTACCTTGTAGGCATCCACAGGCCCAGTAGTTTCATAATCTACTCCTCCATTCATTTGTATAGCTAGTACTTCTTCACAGCAAGTGAATTCTGCGTTACGTAGTCCATAGTCAAATGTTCGGTGAAAATTATCAGGGAGTTGTAGAACCGGCCAGACGAGAGGTGTCCCTGCAGCATCCGCTTCAACTCGTGTAATGCACGGTGGTTGAGAATCATCAACATGACCCAATTTGCCTTCAAGGTGATCGCGATCCATAAAGGGCCATGGTGCAGATGCCATAGAAAGCAATAATTCCCCCTGCCGGCATGCATCTTCAAGTCCTTGTCCGTTGCCTGCCATCATCTGTATATGGAGATCTGGTCGAGCACCCGGGGTATTTCTTAACTCTTCAGCCAATTTTTCCAATCTCTTTTCAGAACCTTCTACATCGTGTAATATGAGCGACTGGGCACCATGTGCTGCGAGTGTTACGGCAGTTGCACGGCCAATAGAACCTGCAGCCCCAATCAGGGTTACCCGGAGGTCTGGTAGATTCGCTCCTGATTTCTGCGCTATGGCCTCGGCAGTTTTCAGGATTCCATACGTTGTCATTGCGTGCCCGGTCGTGACCTGAAGATTTGGATACCGATCCTGTAGCCTTTCACCATGTTTTGTGAGTGCTCCTAATGTTTCTCCGAGGCCCACTACAGACGCTCCCCATTGCGAAGCAAGTTTGGCTACCGCATCAATACGGGGCTGTGCCCATCGGACTCGTTCAGGCGCAGACAATGCTTGGCCATATAACTGATATGGTGTGAGTGAAGCTGCCATGATACTACATTCAATTTGTCTGCCGTTTGGTCCTACTCCACTCGTTCTGCCAACTTCATGGGGAGGTAGAAGTGAAAACAAGTATTCTATTAATGCAGGATCAATCATGCGCCTATCTAGTGCAGGCCAGTATCTTGGTATATCGATAAATTCTTCAAAGCCAGGTGGTAATTCGTTTGGGTGTAAAAATGGATCGCGGGGGTGAATAACAAAAAAAGATGTCGGTGGAGGGCCGCTTGGACCGTTCTCAAATTCGTCGTATACTTTGTGTAAACGTTCCTCAGTAATATAGATATCAGCAGTGCTTATTTTGTCTGACGCTTGTTCTGCAACGCATTTAAAAAGCTCAAATACTCTTTCTTTATTGCCTAGCGGATTGTATTCTGGCGGAAGTTGTTTAATTTCTGGTTGTTGTGGAACGCGGTCCACACATGAAAGTAATTCTACTGTCATAGAATAAAAGTATACCAGACTGTCCTATAGTTTTATTGTAAATATAAATATTGAATATGTATAATTTAGTGGAAATCACTTTAAAAATGATTTGATTTGGGTTAGCAACTGATTAGGATCGTAATCACTTTTTATAAAGTATCCCTTTGCTCCATACGACTGTATTTCTTTCTGCAGTTTGTCACTGGGAAGGTTGGTGAGTGCTACAATGCTTTTATTCGGCTTAAGAGGTGGATTTTCAGTTAACTTTTTCATTATTTCAAGGCCATTTATGTGGGGTAACATAATATCAAGAAGTACTAAATCAAAGCCGCCTTGATGCATCTTTTCATACGCTTCATCGCCATCTGACGCCTGTTCGACAGAATATGCTTCATCAGTAAGTAGTTGGAAGTAGAGATTTCTTAAGTAAGGTTCATCCTCAACGATAAGAATTCTTTTTGCCATAGTCTTATAATATCAATTATAAACGTAAAATAAAATAAGAAAGATTTTCTTATAGAATTTTTTTCATAGTTAGAAATTCGAGTTGAGGGCGGAGAAGGGGGGATTCACCGATTTCGCTTTTGTATTCGCTCATCGGTACTAACTTGCAGTAATCCTCACTTCGCCAGGTACCATACGGTACGTGGCTTCGTATCGGAAACTGCTAGTGCAAGCGAACCGTCGGTTCTCATCCCGACTTTTTTTATGGCGGAGAAGGGGGGATTCGAACCCCCGATAGCCTTGCGGCCATACTAGTTTTCGAGACTAGCCCGTTCAACCACTCCGGCACCTCTCCAAATCCAATATTCGTCTTTGGTCAGTCGACATTAGATCTCTGTGATCTGATGCATATTATAGCAGGAGAACGACCTGAAACATACTATTGATCTTTTAAATATATAGGGTATATACTAAAAATATATGCTATATCTCATCATTGTACTTGTGGCTTTTGTACATATTGGTTTCATGGTACGTGCCGGTTTTGATAGTAAAGAAAAAGATAAAAAACGCATGGAGAAACTGCTTCACAAAATATTTTATAGTACATTACTTGCTTCCATACTTACTGCCCTGCTCTGGTTTTTAGCACCCGTAACTTTTACCTACAATAGAATCTGGCTTTCAAAAATACTCTTTATATTTATACCGGCATACTATTTCATCGGTCTTATTTGCGTATATATCGGTATTGCAGTGAAACAACTATCGATGAAATAATCTGTGTACTCTTTCAGCCAATTTTCAGTAAACTTCTTACAATTGTATTATTAGCATTTAGTATTTTTTTATGAGTAACAAGACACAAGATAGAAAAGTGATGGGTCTAGCAGGAGTGGTTGTGGTCGGTGTAGTAGTAATTGCAGCAAGTGCTTATTATATAGGGATAAACAGAGCACAAACCAAGATGTCTCAAACAGGAGGTGAAATGTTTTATAGAGGAGTAAAGGATAATTCTACAGGAGGTCGAAGAATGGGAGATGGCGGACAACAAAATGGAGGACAAAAAATGCAAAAAAATATAACTATCACGAAGGAAGGTGAGCTTACGGAACCTGAATTACAAGCTCTAGGCGCTGCACTTGCGGATGAACTCAAGGCTTTTACATTCTATACAAATATCATAGCTCGATTTGGAGATGTACGTCCATTTGTCATGATTGTCCAGTCTGAAGCTCAGCATATCTCTCGCCTACATGCGGTATATGAAGCATATGGTATACAAATACCAACTATTACACCTGAACAAGTCTCAGTGCCTTCAACAGTGCAGGAAGCGTGTCAAATCGGAGTACAAGCGGAAATAGATAATGCAGCAATGTATCAGGAACTTATAAGTAAAACGAATAAGCAGTCCATAATAGATGTGTTTACTGCTTTATCGAGTGCATCAACAAATAATCACCAAGTTGCATTTGAGAGATGTGGCGGGAACTAATATAATGGTTGCCTATGACTCTCTCTCATGATCAGCAACATGTACTGACAAAAATATTAGAATGGTATAAAACTGGTAAAGAACTTAAACAATTTATCACGCTTGGTGGCTATGCTGGTACAGGTAAAACAACTCTCATTGCTCACCTACGGCGAGAGCTAGAAACAATAGATCCCAAGCTAAAAGTCGGATTTGCAAGCTATACGGGGAAGGCTACTCGAGTGCTCAAAAACAAATTGGACGAACAGAAAGTATTGTCTAAGCAAGATACTATCGGTACTATACACTCTCTTATATATTCTCCCATGGTAAATGATAAAGAGGAAATCATAGGGTGGAAACCAAAAGAAAAAATAGATCGTAAACTTATCGTAATCGATGAAGGATCGATGGTAGATGGCACTATATGGCGACATCTACTGGCTTATGATATCCCAATCATAGTTGTGGGCGACCATGGTCAGCTCCCGCCAATAAAAGGTAGTTTTAACCTCATGAGTAAACCGGATCTTAAACTTGAAGAAATCCATAGACAAGCTCGGCAAAATCCAATCATTGGTCTTTCTATACAAGCTCGTGAACATGGGAGTATCCGACCTGCAACATATTCTGATACTGTACTAAAAATGACAAATGAAAGCGGGGAAATGCAATCATTTATGAATGAGCTGCTCCAAAATTATTCTTCTGACACTCTCATTTTGTGTGGTTATAATACGACACGAAAGCGACTCAATAGCTCAATCCGTCAGTCAATGGGTTTTGAATCACCGCAGCCTATGTCTGGAGATCGGGTAATTTGTCTTCGCAATAACCACCGTAAAAATATTTTTAACGGTATGCTTGGTACAATAGTCAGCCTTGAACCAAAAGATGGCGCATATTACAACGCAGAAATCGAAATGGATGGGGAAGATGCGCCTTATACTGGGCTGATCTCTAAAGAGCAATTTGGCAGCGATACAGCCCTCAATTTTACGGATAAGCGCGCATACATCATGGCAGGAGATCTCTTTGATTTCGGCTATGCACTTACTGTACATAAAGCTCAAGGTAGTCAAGCAAGGAGAGTAATACTCTTTGAAGAACGATTCAAGCAGATGTCTGATGATCAATGGAAACAGTGGCTCTATACAGCGGTCACACGTGCTGAGGAGGAATTGTATATCTTTGCGCCATAGACCTCTTACATTCTGCTATAATCGTGTTAGATTATTAATTTATATTTTTATGAATCCTAAGCTTATTATCGAATTTATTGGCACATTTTTTTTAGTACTTACAGTTGCACTTACAGGTGAACCTATTGCTATTGGTGGAGTATTAATAGCACTTGTGTATATGGGAGGCTATGTCTCGGGTGCAAATTACAATCCTGCCGTGACATTTGCACTGTACCTTAATAATAAAATAGAAAAAACCTTGGCGTTACAATACATTGGTATTCAGTTACTGGCTGGTCTTATTGCGTCAGCTGTCTACCTTGCAATACAAGGTCAGTATTTTATTCCCGCTCCCTCAGAAGCCGCCGGGATGGGACCTGCATTCTTAGTAGAAGTCTTTTATACTTTTCTCCTGTGTACAGTAGTTCTTCATGTGGCCGCCACGGATAAAGTAAAAGATAATAATTATTATGGCATGGCTATCGGTCTTACTCTCATGGTAGCAGCATTTGCTGGCGGTAAAATTTCCGGCGGCGCTTTCAATCCAGCAGTGGGTGTAAGTCCTCTTGTATTTGATATAAAAAATTTAGAAAGTCGACTCATGCATGTGACTCTTTATATCATAGGACCTATGACGGGTGCTGTATTATCGGGCTTGGTATATCAATTCATTCATAAAAAGCCGTTCATGATTTTTAAGTAAATCGACGACTTGTCATACGGATAACATCATCATAGTCTAGTTGTGCGAAGTTGGAGATTATTTTATGACCCAACTCCATTTGTGTCGTATAATCTTTGCTCATTTTAGCCTGCTCTAGATCTGTTAAATCATTAAGCAGTCCTTGATCGTGCGAACTTCCACCATTGCAGTTATAACTTCGGAGCTGTGTTACCCAAGGAAGCAATCGGTCATGTCGACAAAAATAGTTGTATTGTTGCTGAAATGTGAGCGGTTGCTTTCCTGTTTGAAATGTACCAACATTTGAGCACCGTTGCAGGACAGAAAGTTGAGCTAGTTGATACTGAGACACATTTTCTTCAAACGTATTTGAACCGTCCATACCGCAGCCGCTAAATATCCATGCATCATCCACTTCACATACAAAATGAGATCTATATCCTTTTGCCTGAAGTGCGGCATTTGTTTTATGTTTTTTGACTGCCGCAGCTAATATAATCTCCGCTTGTGGAAATGTCGCTTGTAAATCATCTGTAGTCTCAAGTGTCTCACCGATATCGTCAAAATTAATAGCAACATCTACACTTCTGGATATATCTGGATGCTCTATAGTTGCGATAGTATATTTCCGATCAGTTGCAGGATCTAATTTCCGTACTCTTTCATATAGCGTGATACTGTCCACAGCTTTATAAAAGATCTCTTCATCAATTGTGCCTTCAAACATATCTCTTCTTAGCTGCGCAATAGTTTGTGCCACCGGTATGACAGCTCCATTGAGAAAACAGCCTGTTACAATGTTTTTGCCTTGCCTAATTTGTTTTGAAATCAAATCAGCACCCGTTTGTCCAAATGGGATCATAATATCGCGCTGTATATTCTCCATTCCTGGGACAATTGCTATCTCTGAGGTTTGTATTGGCCGTTCTGTAGGGATATCTATTATATGCATGTTACTATTATAAGTTAAGGTTTTGTGCCGATGACTTTTTTATACATACGAATTATTCATACATGATACAATTCTATAAGGTATGGATACGCAAGAATTTAATCAGTTCATTTGGAATTATTACAAAGATAATAAAAGGATATTGCCATGGAGAGAGATAATAACCCCCTACGGAGTTGTTGTTTCGGAGCTCATGCTTCAGCAAACTCAAGTGCCTCGAGTACTCGTGAAGTATCCTGAATTTCTTGTCAATTTTCCTGACTTTGAGTCACTTGCTCAAGCACCATTTGAGAAGCTTTTGAGAGTATGGCAAGGGATGGGATATAATCGGCGGGCTAAGTATCTCCAACAGATTGCACAAAAAATTATAGAGGAGTATAGTGGAGTGGTATCGGATAATCCAGCTGTTTTAGAAACATTGCCGGGTATTGGCCCTGCTACTGCCCGTTCTATCATCACCTATATATACAACAAGCCTGAAATATTTATAGAAACCAATATCAGGCGCATATATATTCATCATTTTTTTTCTGATGCCTCAAATATTTCAGATAAACAGCTATACCCTTTTATTGAAAAAACAGTTGATAAAAAAAATCCTCGTGAATGGTATTATGCTCTCATGGATTATGGCACGGCACTTGCTAAAATTGTAGAAAATCCTAACAGAAAAAGTAAGCACTATACAAAACAATCTAAATTTGAAGGTTCAAACAGACAAGTACGTGGTGGTATATTAAAGATACTTTTGGAAAAAGAAAAATTGACAAAAGAAGACATTGTTGTATTAATGAATTTTGAAAGGGAAAGAGTGTATCCCGTACTTGAAGAGTTGCAAAATGAAGGATTTGTGAATGAAAAAAAGGGAATATATACAATTAAAACCTGATATGGATAGACTTAATATAAGAAAAAAACGAGCAGATATCATTGTGAGAAAACTCAAAGAATTATTCCCGACTACCAAAACAGCTCTGGAATATACGAGTTCCTGGGAGTTTCTTGTTGCTGTTATACTTTCTGCCCAGTGTACAGATATACGAGTGAATATTGTGACAAAAAGTTTATTCACAAAATATCCTTCTTTAGAAGATTATGTCAAAGCCGACTTAAGCGAATTCGAACAAGACATAAAATCTACAGGATTTTATAGAAATAAAGCGAAAAATATACTGGCCACCGCAAAAATCATACATGGAAAATATAATGGTATCCTACCCCAATCTATGCAAGAAATGATGTTGCTTCCGGGAGTAGCTAGAAAAACTGCCAATGTAGTACTCGCCAATGAGTTTGGGATAGTGGAAGGTATTGCCGTGGATACACATGTACGCAGGTTATCAAATCTTTACGGACTTAGTGCTCACGAGAATCCAGAAATAATAGAAAAAGATCTTATTCAACTTATCCCCCAAGCAGACTGGAGAGATTTTACTTTAAGAATGATAGATTATGGTAGAAAGTTTTGCCCGGCAAAAAAACATAATCATTTGCAGTGTCCTTTGTATATAGCTCTTAAAGAAGCCAAGCTAACCCCAGAAGACCTACGCCAATAAGTGCTGCTCCCTTGCCCCATTTTGCAAGATTTTCTTTTGAAATTAAACCAAATATTTTTTCTTTTTCAGACATAGAAATTTTACATTAATAGTAGATTGTATGGTTTGGGGTAAAACCTTTTTCAGAAATATGTATATATTGTGCGAGCCCATCTTTGATTACACCGCTATTGATAAATCTGTTTTTTTTATCAATTTCTGCGCTATGAGTATGACCACATACATAAAATTCATTTTTTTTCAGTTCCTTTACAATCTTCTTTTTTATAATTTCATTGTACTTTTGAAGAAAACGCTGATAATGTACCCCAAATGTTTTTATAATAAGTCCCTCTATCTTATTGGTAAGTTTATTAAAAGTCGATTTGATTTGAGCCTGCAGTACTTCTTCATCACCAAACGGTAAAAGTCTATTACCATGTTCAAAAATATAAACTTTGTTGCCAATTTTTATTTTAAAACGATCTGTTTGTACATCTGAAAAGACATTACACAAATTAGTATGTTTAAACTGTTTAGAATCATGATTGCCATATATATATACAGCTTTTTTCTTTTTAAGTAAAGGAAACAGGTTTTTCCACCCAGAATGGATAAATTCATCAAATGTAGCCAAGTAGCCATCCCAAAAATCACCATTGATTACTACTTTATCTGCTTTAGAAATAATATCCTTTAGTAAATTGAATTTTTTTTCTTCAACATACTCCGTAAGATGTGTGTCTGAAAAAACAAGAAGTTTCATAGTATATCTATTTGTATTGCGCTTCAATTATATTATTTTTTTAAATTATTATCAATGACCTGTATGAGTTACGTAGATATGAGACTGATGAGGGATAATTGATAATAGGTAATC